>JBEGVV010000050.1:0-3117 GCA_041178225.1 Pseudomonadota bacterium
CGGGCATCAGCGTGCGCTTGCCGCAATCCACGACCTGCGCGTCCCTCGCCTTGATCGGCTTGGCGGAGACCTCGCGGATCACCTCGCCCTCGACCAGCACCTCGTAGCCGCCGCGCGGCGCGTCCCAGTTCGGGTCGAGGAGGTTGAGGTTGCGGAACAGGATCTGCGACATGGAGGCCTCGGCGGCTTGCGGGTACTTTAGTGCGAGGCAGGGTAAGCTGGCCCCGCACGGCACCGCAACGCCGCATTGGACCGGACGCGCGCGACCCGCGCGGCTGGAAGACGGCGCCGAGCCCAAAAACTCTCCAGGGCAGGAATTCCTTGGATTTCTGCCCTGGAGAGTGTCCTGCGCTGGACGACGTCGTCGGCGTGAGATGACGCAATCAGGCGGCGCCGGCGCGGGCGCGGCCAGGGCGTGCTTGCCTGCCCGGCCTCGCCGGGCGCCGCGACGCCGCCGGCACTGGCGCGAGCGGCATAGCCAGTTCGATGCAGGAATAGGAGACGCGCGGCACGCGGGCGCGGCCCTGCCCCGGCTCGAAGGCCACGAGGCCGTGGAACTCCATCGTCTTGAGCGTGCGGGACAGGTTGGAGGGCGCGCGGCCGCTCCGTGCGGCGAGCTCCGCCAGCGACCGCGCCCCGCCCTGCGCGATCATGGCAAGCAGGGCGCGGTTGCGATCCGACAGGACGCGCGAGAGGCTTTCCATGGACGGGAACCAGAGCGTCGGGTCACCCGGCGCCGGCACGAGTTCCCCCCGCGCGATCGCCATCGTCCTCGCCTTGAACTCGGCATGGCTCGCGATGCCGACGCGCAGCCTCCTGGTCGTCATGGAAGGATGCCTTTCTCCCGGAGGACCGCGTCGACCTGCGCCCAGAAATCCTCGAGCAGGCTCGCCGCGTCCAGGTAATCGTATCGCCGTGTCGACCTCGGGCCATGATGGTGGTCGTTGGCCGCACGCTTGCGACCCGATGGTCCCCCGCGCTCGCGCACGGGGTGGGCGTTGTCGAAGCCGATGATCCGTTCGTTCCTTTCGTCGTGCAGCGTCAGGCTGTAGGCCAGCCCATGCGGCCTCTCGGGCGACGGATCGACGCGCCGCACCACGAACCTGACGCGGTGCGTGCACGCCTCGTCGACGAAATACTCGACTCCGTCAAGCCCAAGGAGAGCATCAAGGGTGGGATCGCGCCAAGGATCCAGCATCTCTTGTTATCACCCACTGATAACTTACGCAATCGCGGCCCACGCAGGACCCGACGTCGAGTCCCTGCCACGACCAGGTGACGGGGCAACCGCAAGTCAGCTACCAGGACGGAGCGAGGCTCGCTCCGTTGATTGCGGACTAATCCCGGCTCCATCCGGGTGGTTCGCATGGATCTCGCGGGCCTCGCGATGCACCGCCTCGATGCGGCCCAGGAGGCGCCCATTATCCCGCGCGCGGGCGCTGGGCTCGCATGCCACTAGCCGATCGAGCTAGTTCCGCAATTCCCGACAGCCTGGCCGTTCACCCCGCCTGCCACTCCGCGCGCACATCGGGGTCCGGCTCCGTCGGCTCGAGTTCGGCGCGCAGGGCGTCGAACTCCTCGCGCGGCAGCAGGCGGGAGAGCGCCCAGGCGGCCATGGCGCGCACGAGGGGCGAGGCGTCCTCGAGGCGTGCGCGCGCCGCTTCTGCCAGCGCGGGATCGCCGGAGTTGCCGATCGCCACCATGACGTTGCGCAGGAAGCGGTCGCGCCCCGTGCGCTTGATCGGCGTCCCGGCGAAGAGCTGGCGGAACCCCGCGTCGTCGAGGCCGGCGAGGCGCGCGAGGCCCGGGCCGTCCAGCGCCTCGCGCGCCACCAGCGCCGCGTCGCGCGAGGCCTGGGCGAACTTGTTCCACGGGCATGCGGCGAGGCAGTCGTCGCAGCCGAAGACGCGGTTGCCGATCGCCGCGCGGAACTCCCGCGCGATGTGCCCGCGATGCTCGATCGTCAGGTAGGCGATGCAGCGCCGCGCATCGAGCCGGTAGGGCGCGGGGAAGGCCTTGGTCGGGCAGATGTCGAGGCAGCGCGTGCAGGAGCCGCAGCGATCCTCGTGCGGCGCGTCGGGCGCGAGCTCCAGCGTCGTGAACACCGCGCCGAGGAAGAGCCAGGACCCGTGCGTGGCGGAGACGAGGTTCGTGTGCTTGCCCTGCCAGCCGATGCCCGCCGCCGCGGCGAGCGGCTTCTCCATCACCGGCGCGGTGTCGACGAAGACCTTCGCCTCGCCGCCGAGGCTGGCCACCATCCAGCCCGCGAGGTTCTTGAGCCTGCCCTTGACCACGTCGTGGTAGTCGCGGCGCCGCGCATAGGCGGAGATCGCGCCGCGATCGCGCCGCGCGAGCATCTCCAGCGGGTCGGCCTCGGGCGCGTAGCTGGCGCCGAGCATCACGATGCTGCGCGCCGCGGGCCAGAGCGCGCGGGGATCGCCGCGCCGGCCGGCCTTCTCCGCCATCCAGCCCATGTCGCCGTGGTGGCCATCGGCGAGGAAGGCGGCGAGGCCCTGCCGCGCCGCGTCGCCGAGCTCCGCGCGCGCGAAGCCCACGGCATCGAAGCCGAGCCCGAGGGCCCGGTCGCGGATCCGCTCCTCGCGGGCAGGGATGGCCGGTCGCGTCACGCCCCCATGATACAGCGCGCGGCCACCATGGCGCGCGCGCCGCCGCTTCCCCGGCGGCAGGGTTCCGCGCTAAGCAGCGTCGCACGGGCCATGACACGCTTCCTCCTCGTCCACGCGCTGCTGCTCGGCGCGCTCGCCGCCCTGTCGGCGACCCTCGCCTGGGCCATGGCGCGCTGGCGCCTGCTCATGGACGCGCCCAATGGCCGCTCCTCGCATGTCCTGCCGACGCCGCGCGGCGGCGGGATCGGCATCGTCGTCGCGGCAATGGCTGCGTGGATCGTGTTCTGGAACGCCGGCTTCGCCTCGCGCCAGGCCGGCCTGCCGGAGCTCGGCCTCGCGCTCGGCGCGGCGATCGTCGCCGCGGCGGGGCTGCTCGACGACCGGCGCGCGCAGCCGGCCTGGCTCAAGTTCGGCGCGCAGGCCCTCGCTTCCGCCATCGCGATCGGCTGCGGCCTGTCGGTCGAGCGCCTGCCCCTGCCCTGGGGCGGCA
>JBEGVV010000051.1:0-28205 GCA_041178225.1 Pseudomonadota bacterium
CATCCTGCTGCGCTTCGCCCGGAGGGCTGCATGAATCCCGCCGAGTTCCAGGAATTCGCCCGCGTTTCACGTGAAACACTCGAGGGCTTCTCGACCTATCGCTCGCTGCTGCTCAAGTGGCAGGCCAAGATCAACCTGGTCTCGGCCGCCACTCTCGACGATGTGTGGGAGCGGCATTTCGCGGATAGCGCGCAACTCTTCCGGTTGCTCCCGGAGGATGCCGCCCATGTCGCGGATCTCGGTTCCGGGGCGGGGTTCCCGGGCCTCGTCCTGGCGCTGATGGCGCGGGATGCCGGGCGCAAGTCCATGTTCCACCTCGTGGAAGCGGATAGCCGCAAGGCCGCCTTCCTGATCGAGGCCGCGCTGGCATTGAAGTTATTCAACCATAACGTGCGTGTCCACGCCGTGCGGCTAGAGAAGATGGGAGAGGGCCGGATCGCAGGCACGATGAGCGTCGCGGTGGCCCGCGCGCTGGCGGCGCTGCCCGACCTGCTGGCGCACGCGATGCCGATGCTCGTGCCGGGGGGAACCTGCCTGTTCCTCAAGGGCACGAAGGCGGACGACGAAGTCGCCGCCGCGCAACGCGCGGGCTGGCGCTTCGAGATGACGCGCCACGCCAGCCGCGTCTCCGGCGGCGGCGCCGTCCTCGAGATCGGCGGGCTCTCGCGCGAGGCCCCGCTGGTCGCCTGGCCTCTGCGCAAGCTATAGGTTCGCGGTGCAGGATCCCCCGGACAGGACAGAGCAAGCGACCGCCGCGCCGCCGCCACGCGCGGTGCCGCGCGTGATCGCGCTCGCCAACCAGAAGGGCGGCGTCGGCAAGACGACGACGGCGATCAACCTCGCCACCGCGCTCGCCGCCTGCGGCAAGCGCGTGCTCCTCGTCGACCTCGACCCGCAGGGCAACGCCTCCACCGGCTTCGGCATCCCGGCCGACGCGCGCGGCGCGGGAAGCTACGGCGTGCTCCTCGGCAGCGCCACGATCGCCGAGGCCTCCGTGCCCACCGCCATCCCAGGGTTGTCCGTCGTGCCGGCGACGGTCGACCTGCTGGGCGCGGAGATCGAGCTCGTCGACCTCGAGCGACGGGAATACCGCCTGCGCGACGCCCTCGCGACCGAGGGCACGACCGCCGGGCTCGACTATGTCTTCATCGACTGCCCGCCCGCGCTCGGCTTCCTCACGCTCAACGCGCTCTCCGCCGCCGACGCGATCCTCGTGCCGATGCAATGCGAGTTCTTCGCGCTCGAGGGCCTGTCGCACCTCATGCGGACCGTCGCGCTCGTGCAGGAGCGCTTCAACCCCGCGCTCGCCATCGAGGGCGTCGTGCTGACCATGTACGACCGCCGCAACACGCTCTCCGAGCAGGTCGCCGGCGACCTGCGCGCGCATTTCGGGGAGCGCGTGTTCGAGACCAGCATCCCGCGCAACGTGCGCATCGCCGAGGCCCCGAGCCACGGCAAGCCCGTGCTGCTCTACGACCTGCGCTGCCCCGGCAGCCAGGCCTATGTCATGCTCGCCGCAGAATTGATCCGCCGCAACGCGCGGCCCCAGGGAGTCGCCGCATGAGCCCCGCCGAACCGCCCCGCAAGGGCCTTGGCAAGGGCCTCTCCGCCCTGCTCGGCGGCGGACCGGCCGCGCCGGCGGCCGTCGCCGCGACCGCGCCGGGCGCGGGCGCGCCGCGCGCCGCCTCCATGGTGCCGATCGCGCAGATCTCCCCCGGCCGCTACCAGCCGCGCCGCGTCTTCGATCCCGACGAGATCGAGGCGCTCGCGCAATCCCTGCGCAACCAGGGCGTCCTGCAGCCGATCCTCGTGCGCCGCGTCTCCGTCGACCCGCCGCGCTACGAGCTGGTCGCGGGCGAGCGCCGCTGGCGCGCCGCCCAGGCCGCGCGGCTCCACGAGATCCCCGCCGTGGTGAAGGACCTTTCAGACCGCGAGGCGCTGGAGGCGGCGCTGGTCGAGAACATCCAGCGCCAGGACCTCTCGCCTCTCGAGGAGGCGGAGGCCTTCAGCCGCCTCGCCGAGGAATTCGGCCATACGCAGGAGGCGATCGGCCAGGCGCTCGGCAAGTCGCGCGCCCATGTCGCCAACACGATCCGCCTGCTCGGCCTGCCCGACGCGGTCAAGGACATGCTCGCGCGGCGCGAGATCGATGCCGGCCATGCACGCGTCCTGCTCACGGCGGCCGATCCGCTCGGGCTCGCGCGGCGCATCGTCGCGGAGGGCCTCACCGTGCGCCAGGCCGAGGCGCTGGCGCGCGAGGCGCGCCAGCAGCCGCGTGGCAAGGCGACGCGGCGCGGCGCGGACGCGCGCGACGCCGACACGCGCGCCATGGAGAAGCGGCTGGAGGAGGCCACCGGCCTCAAGGTCGCGCTCCAGCACAAGCGGGGAGGGGACTCCGGATCGGTCACCTTCCGCTACTCCAACCTCGACCAGTTCGACGACCTGGTCCAGAAGCTGACCCGCTGACCATGGGCGACGGGGGAATAGCGCGCGGCGCGGGCCGTTATCGCCTCGATCCGCGCGAGGCCCCGCGATGAGCGGTGGCGTCGACCCGGCGATCCAGGCGGAGCTGGTCGCTCTCCTGCCGAGGCTGCGCCGCTTCGCGCGCGGCCTCGCGGGCGTTCCCGACCAGGCCGACGACCTCGTCCAGGCGGCGTGCGAGAAGGCCCTGTCGCGGATCCACCAGTGGACGCCCGGAACCCGGCTGGACAGCTGGATGTTCCGGATCGTCCAGACCACGTGGCTGGACCAGAAGAGGGCCCAGAAGGTGCGGACGGGCGAGGGACGCGTGGACGCGGACTCGCCGCTGGTGGAGGCGGAGCTTTCGGTCGATGGCGCGAGGGAAATGGAAAGCCACATCACCTACGACGCGGTGCGACGCGCCATGGCCACGCTGCCCGACGAGCAACGCGCCGTGATGATGCTCGTCTGCGTCGAGGGCCAGTCCTACAAGGAGGCCGCCGACACGCTCGCCATCCCGATCGGCACGGTGATGAGCCGCCTGTCGCGCGCGCGCACCGCGCTGGGCCGCCTCGTCGGCGAGCCCGCCACCGAGGCGGCGGGCAATGTCGTTCGCTTCAAGCCAGAGGGATCCTGACCCGATGGAACGGACCACCCGGATCGACGACGTGATGCTGATGGCCTATGTCGACGGCGAGGTCGACGCGCAGACCGCGCGCGAGATCGAGGCCACGATCGCCACCGATCCCGCCATCGGCCGCCGCGTCGCCATGTTCCGCCAGACCGCGACGATGACGCGCGGCGCCTTCGGCGAAGTCCTGCACGAGCCCGTTCCCGAGCGCCTCCTGGGCGCCCTCGGCGGCGGCCCGGCCGCCGCGCCCGCCGCCGTGGCGGCGAGCGTCGTGCCGATGCGCGGCCGTCCCGAGCAACGCGGCTATCTCTGGCGCAACGCGGGCTGGGCCGCGGCGGCCGCGATCGGCGCCGTCGCCCTGCTCAACGTCGCCTCGCAGCAGGGCGTCGCGCCCTTCGCGCAGCGCGCGCCCGTCCAGGAGGTCGCGGCGACGACCGACGCCGAGCGCTGGATCGACAACCTCGCCGCCTGGTACCGCGTGCATCGTGCCTCGTTCGAGAAGGACCAGCGCCTGCTCGTCGACATCGGCGCCGAGAACATCGACGAACTCGAGCGCTGGGTCGGCGCCAAGCTGCAGCGCGAGATCGCCGTGCCCGACCTTTCCCCCTTCGGCTATCGCCAGCAGGGCGGCAGGCTGCTCCTCATCGGGCGGCGCCCGGCGGCGCAGTTCTTCTACGCGACGGAGACCGGAGAGCTCGTGCAGCTCGTCATCGGCTTCACCGACCAGCCCGACCGCGAGGGCCGGCTCGACCAGCGCGAGGACGTCAACATCGTGAGCTGGCGCGAGAAGGGCTATGCCTACGCCTTCATCGGTCGCATCGATGGCAAGCGCCTGTGGGCGATGGCCGACGCGACCTGGGCGAAGCTGAAGCCCGCATGAGGCGCGAGCGCGCGCCGGAACTCTTCGAGCTCGACATCTCGACCCTCGCGCCCGGGCGCGACGCCTCGGGCGTGCATGCCGGGCGCGCGATCCATGTGCCCTGGACCCTGCCGGGCGACCGGGTCCTCGCGATGTCCCAGGGCCCGGGTCGCGCGCTGCCCGAGCGCTGGATCTCCCGCGCGCCGGGCCGCGCCGAGCCCGCCTGCGGCCATTTCGAGCGCTGCGGCGGATGCACCGCCCAGCATCTCCCGGCGGACGACTACGCCGCATGGAAGGCCGGGATCGCGCGCGAGGCGGCCTCGCGCGCCGGCTTCCCCGACGCGACGATCGCGCCGCTCTCGATCTCGCCGGCGCGCTCGCGCCGCCGCGCCACGCTCGCCGCGGTGCTTGGCGCCTCGGGCATCGCGCTCGGCTTCCATGCCCTCGCGCGGCGGGAGATCGTCGACGTCTCGGCCTGCGCCATCCTCGCGCCCGGCATCGCGGACCTCCTGCCAGACATGCGCGAGGCCCTGCGACCCGCGCTCGACCGTGCCGCGCGCTGCGACATCGCCATCACCCTCGCGGAGAAC
Organism: Pseudomonadota bacterium; assembly: GCA_041178225.1. Classification (GTDB taxonomy): domain Bacteria; phylum Pseudomonadota; class Alphaproteobacteria; order CACIAM-22H2; family CACIAM-22H2; genus CAIOSQ01. Next base: position 4,541 of record JBEGVV010000051.1, read on the forward strand.
GGCCTCGACGTCGTCGTCCTCGGCGAGGTGGACCGCGCACGGCTGTCCGCCCTCGCGGCGCTGCCCGGGATCGCGCGCCTCTCGCGCGGCATCGACCCCGAGGGCGAGCACGAACTGGTGGCCCTGCACCGCAGGCCGGTCATCCGCTTCGACGGCATCGCGATCGAGCCGCCGCCCCATGTCTTCCTGCAGGCGACCATCGAGGGCGAGCAGGCGATCCGCGACGCCATGCGCGAGGGCCTGGATGGAGCAAGGCGCGTCGCCGACCTCTTCTCCGGCTGCGGGACGCTGTCGCTGCCGCTGGCGCGCGAGCGCCAGGTGATGGCGATCGACAGCAACGCCGCCGCGCTGGCCGCGCTCGACGCCGCGGCGCGCGCCGGCGGGCTGGGCGCGCGGCTGCGCGTGCTGCGCCGCGACCTCGCGAGGCGACCGCTGGTGGGCGAGGAACTCGAGGACTTCGACGCCGTCGTCTTCGACCCGCCCCGCGAGGGTGCGCGCGACCAGGCGGCGGCGATCGCTCGCTCGCCCGTCCCGCGCGTCGTCGCCGTGTCCTGCAACCCGTCGACCTTCGCGCGCGACGCGGCGCTGCTCCGGGAGGGCGGATACCGGCTCGACCGGCTATCCCCGGTCGACCAGTTCCGCTGGTCCCCGCATCTCGAGCTGGTCGGGTCCTTCTCCCGGCCGCGCGCGCGCCGCCGCGGCTGAGCTCAGCCGCCGAAGGCCTTGCGATGCGCGTCGACCTCGGCGCGCGCCGCGCCCACGAGCAGGGTCAGCTCGGTCGACGCGGCGACCATCGAGAACCCGTCGCGCAGCATCTGCGCCGTCGTCAGGCTGCCCCAGGGCACCGCGCCCATCGGCTTGCCCGAGCGGCGGATGCCAGCCATGGCCTTCTCGACCGTGGCGAGGAACCTCGGGTCGTCATAGGCGCGCAGCCTGCCGAGCGTGCCGGACAGGTCGTTCGGCCCGATGAAGAGCGCGTCGACGCCCTCGACCGCCGCGATCGCGTCGACGTTCTCGACCGCCTTGGCGCTCTCGATCTGGACGATCACGAAGACCTCGTCGTTGGCGCGCTCGCGCCAGGCGTCGAGGTCGCGCTCGAGGCCAAGCTGGCGCCAGGGCCCGAAGCTGCGGCGGCCCTGCGGCGGGTAGCGGCAGGCCGCGACCGCGGCCTTCGCCTCCTCGGCGGTCTCCACCATCGGGACCATGATCGTGTCGGCGCCCGCGTCGAGCACGCGCTTGATGTAGACCTGGTCGTTCCACGGCACGCGCACCACCGCGGCGCAATCCATGCGCGAGAGCACCTGCATGTGGAGCAGCGTGTCGCGCGGCATGGACGGCCCATGCTCGTTGTCGAGGATGATGAAGTCGAAGCCGGCCGCCGCCAGGCTCTCGGTGTAGATCGTGTCGATCACGTTGCTCCACACGCCAAGGCACTTGCGGCCGGCGGCGAACTTCGCGCGCAACTTGTTCGTCGGCATGGTCCCCCCCGCGCGGTCCCGGATGCGCCGCGCCGGCGCGGATTATCGAGCGGGGCGAGGCAAAGCGCAAAGGTTGCCGTCGCCAAGGGCCGCGCGCTATGCCCGTCGCGATGAACGACCATCGGGATCCGGGCCAGGTCGCGCTTCCCGGCGAGGGCGGGGAGGTGGTGCTGCGCGTGAAGCGCAATCCGCGCGCGCGCCGCATCTCGCTGCGCGCCGATCCGCGCGACGGCGCGGTGGTGCTCGTGCTGCCGATGCGCGCCAGCCTCGACGCCGGCCTCGCCTTCGCGCGCAGCCAGGCGGCCTGGATCCGCGCACGCCTCGCCGCGGCGCCGCGGCCCCTGCCATTCGCGCCGGGCACGCGCCTCGGCGTCCAGGGCGAGGAGCTCGAGATCGTCCACGACGCGGCCCGGCGAGGGCCCGCGCGGCGCGAGGGCGCGCTGCTCGTCGTGGGCGGCAAGCCGGAATTCGTCGCGCGGCGCGTGCGCGACTTCCTCCGCGCGGAGGCCGGTCGCAGGCTCGGCGCCCTCGCGGCGGCGAAGGCCGCCACGCTCGGAAGGACGCTGCGCGCGCTGCGCATCTCCGACACGCGCTCGCGCTGGGGATCCTGCGCGCGCGACGCGCGCATCAGCCTGTCCTGGCGCCTCGTGATCGCCCCGCCCTGCGTCGCCGACTACGTGGTCGCCCACGAGGTCGCGCATCTCGCGCATCACGACCACTCGCCCGCGTTCTGGCGCGTCGTGGACACGCTCACCGGACACCGCGCCGAGGCGCAGGCCTGGCTGCGCGCCAATGGCGCGGCGCTGCTCGGCGCGGGCCGCGCGTGAAGGGCCACCTCGCGCCGGATTCCCGCGGCGTGGGCGCGCTGCTGGTCGGACTGGTCGCCATGATGGCGATCTCGACGGACCTCTACCTGCCCTCGCTGCCTTCCATCGCGCGCGACTTCGGCGTCGACGTCGCCGCCGCGCAGCTCACGCTCAGCGCCTTCATGCTGGGCATCGCGGCGGGGCAGGTGGTGGTCGGGCCGCTCTCCGACCGCCTCGGTCGCCGACCCGTCCTCGTCGGCGCGAGCGCCTGCTACGCCCTCGCCTCCGTCGCCTGCGCGCTCGCGCCCGGGATCGACGCGCTCGTGGCCTCGCGCGTGGTGCAGGCGCTGGGTGCCTGCGCTGGCGGCGTGGTCGGGCGCGCCGTCGTGCGCGACGTGCATGGCCGCGAGGGCGCGGCGCGCGTGCTGGCGCTGATCGGCTCGGCGATGGCGATCATGCCGGCGATCGGGCCGATCCTCGGCGGCTTCGTCGAGGCCTGGGCCGGGTGGCGCTGGAACTTCGCGCTCCTCGCGGCCTTCGGCGCGGCGCTGTCCGCCCTCGCCTGGGCCGGGCTGCCGGAGACGAATGCCCGGCGCGACCCGCGCGCGACCGACCCCCTGCGCATGGCGCGCAACTTCGCGACGATCCTGTCGAGCCGCGAGTTCCTGTCCTTCGCCGCCATCGCCTCGGCATCCTATGGCGGCATGTTCGCCTTCATCTCCGGCTCGTCCTTCGTCTTCGTCGACGGGCTCGGCACGCGGCCGGAGGCCTATGGCTTCCATTTCGCGCTCGTCGTCGCCGGCTATTTCGCGGGCACGCAGCTCGCCGCATGGCTGACGCCGCGCCGGGGCATCGAGGCGATGCTGCGCCTGGCCGGGCTGGTCATGCTCGCCGGCGGCGGCGCGATGCTCGCCTGCGCCGCATCGGGCGCGGTCCTCTCCAGCGGCCTCGCTGCGCCGGCGATCGGCGCCTCGATGGCGCTCTATTGCGTGGGCTTCGGCATCTGCAGCCCGAACGCCGCCGCGGGCGCCATCGCGCCCTTCCCGGCGCTCGCCGGCACCGCGGCCTCCGCGCTGGGCGTGCTGCAGACGGGAAGCGCCGCGCTGGTCGGCGCGCTGGTCGGCCACCTGCACGACGGAACGCCGTTGCCGATGGCGGCGACCATCGCGGCCATGGCGCTCGCCGCGACGATCTCCTTCCGGCTGCTCAATTCCCGCGATTGAGGTCCGGCAGCGAGGCCGGGTCCGCGGACGGGCGGGCGCCGCCTCCGAAGAGCTGCTCGAGCAGGTTGTCGAGCGCGCCCGGCGGCACGGCGCCGGGGATGGGCGCGGCCGGCAGGCCGCGCGTCGCCTCGGCCATGAAGGCCTTCCATGTCCGCGCCGGCAGGCTGCCGCCCGTGACGCGGTTCATGGGCGAGGCGTCGTCGTTGCCGAACCAGACGCCCGCGACGAGCTCCGCCGTGAAGCCGACGAACCAGGCGTCGCGATAGTCCTGGCTCGTGCCGGTCTTGCCGCCAACGGGCCGGTCGAGCGTCGCCGCGCGCCCCGTGCCCCGCTCGACCACCGCGCGCAGCAGGTCGTTCATCGCCGCCAGCGCGCCGCGGGAGATCACGCGCTCCCCGCCCTGCGCAGAGCGGCGATAGAGCACGCGGCCGGCGCTGTCGCGGATCTCCGCGATCGCCCAGGGCTCGGCGGAGACGCCGCCATTGGCGAAGGGCATGTAGGCGCCGGTAAGCTCGAGCAGCGTCACCTCGGACGCGCCGAGCGTGGTCGCGAAGTCGCGGCGCAGCGGCGACACGATCCCGGCCCGGCGCGCGGCGGCGATCGTGCGATCGATGCCGCCGCGCTGGGCCACGCGCACGGTGGCCGTGTTGACCGAGCGCGCGAAGGCGTCGCGCAGCGTGATCTCGCCGCGCCCGGCATCGCCCTCGTAGTTGCGCGGCCGCCAGTCGCCCACCGACACCGGCGCGTCCGAGACCCGGTCGTCGGGACGCATGCCCTGCTCGAGCGCGGCGAGGAAGACGAAGCTCTTGAAGGCGGAGCCCGGCTGGCGGAGCGCCGCGGTCGCGCGGTTGAACTGGCTCGCCGAATAGTCGCGCCCGCCGACCAGGGCGCGGAGCGCGCCGTCCGGCGACATCGCGACCAGCGCGGCCTGCTCGGCATCCGACTTCTCGCCGTCGCGCGCCAGCGCCTCCGTGATCGCCGCCTCGGCGGCGCGCTGCAGGCGCGAGTCGAGCGTGGTGCGGATGACGAGGTCGCGGTCGGCATAGCCGACATAGCCGGACACCTGGTCCGCGAGCCAGTCGGTGAAGTAGCGCGCGGAGCGCAGGTTTCCGCCGGTGCCCGGCGCGCCAAGCGGCATCCGGCGCGCCGCCTCGACCGCGGCGGCGCTGGCGAAGCGCGCCTCGACCAGGTTCTCGAGGACCTCGTCGGCGCGGCGCAGCGAGCGCGCCCTGTCGCTGGTCGGCGCGTAGCGCGACGGTGCCTTCAGCAGGCCGACGATCACCGCCGCCTCGCGCATGTTCAGCTGGCGGGCCGACTTGCCGAAATAGCGCTGCGAGGCCGCCTCCACGCCATAGGTCGCGGCCCCGAGATAGACGCGGTTCAGGTAGATCGTGAGGATCTGGTCCTTGGTGAAGCGCCGCTCGAGCCAGAGCGCCAGCAGGAACTCCTGGATCTTGCGCTCGAAGCTGCGCTCGTGCGTGAGGAACACGTTCTTGGCGAGCTGCTGCGTGATCGTGCTGCCGCCCTGCACGACGCGCCCCGCGCGCAGGTTGACGACCGCCGCGCGCGCGAGGCCGATCGGGTCGACGCCGAAATGGCTGTAGAAGCGGCGGTCCTCCGTCGCCAGCAGCGCCTGCGGCAGGTGCGCGGGCATCTCGGAGAGCTGCACCGCGCCCGCGAAGAGGTCGCCGGTCGTGCCGACGACCTGTCCCGAGGCGTCCTCGAAGCTCATGCTCGGCCGGCGGTCGAAGCTGGCGATCGCGCCGATGTCGGGCAGGCGCAGCGCGTACCAGGCCAGGACCAGCGCCACCGCGATCGCGCCCCAGATCGACAGCGCGAGGCACCAGCGCAGCAGCGCGAGCAGGATGCCTCGGCGCCGCGGCCTGCGCGGCGGCTTGCCGCCCCGCGCCCTGCGGCCGTCATCGGCAGGCGCGCCGCGCCGCGCCTTCTGCTCGCGGGGCGGGCTGCCGCCGAAATGCGGCTCCTGTCGCTGGTTTCCCGGGCGTCGCACGCGCGGCTACCTAGCACCGCATTCGGGCAAGAGCTAGGCGCGCCGCGCCGTGCTCGCCTATAGTCCCGCCGCCCATTTCCAAATCCGGAGCAGGACACACATGGCAAGCCAGTCGATCAAGCGCATCAAGCCCGGCACCCGCATGAGCCAGGCCGTCGTCAGCAACGGCATCGTCTTCGTCGCGGGCCAGGTCGCCCAGAACCCCGGCAAGACGGTCGGCGAGCAGACGAAGCAGATCACCGCCCAGCTCGACGAGCTGCTCGCGGCCGCCGGCTCGCACAAGACCCGCCTGCTCTCCGCCAGCATCTGGCTGACCGACATCTCCACCTTCTCGGAGATGAACGCGGTGTGGGACGCGTGGGTCCCGGCCGACATGGGCCCGGCGCGCGCGACGGTCGAGGCCAAGCTTGCCGCGCCGCAATACCGCGTCGAGATCGCCGTGACCGCCTCGGTCGGCAAGGCCGTCGCCGCCGCCAAGGCGCGCCCGAAGGCGAAGGCCAAGGCCAAGGCGAAGTCCAAGCGCCGCTGAAGCCGCGCGCCAGGGAATGGAAGGCCGGCTCCCGGGAAGGGGGCCGGCCTTCTTCATTGGCGCCGCGCGTCAGCGCGCGATGACGCCCTGGCCGCGCAGGAACTCGAGCAGCGGCAGCAGCGGCAGGCCGAGTATCGTGAAGAAGTCGCCTTCGACGCGCGCGAAGAGCTGCGCGCCCAGGCCCTCGAGCTGGTAGGCACCCACCGATCCCAGGGCTGCATCGCCGATCGTCGCGACGTAGCGTTGCGCGAAGCCCGGATCGAAGCCGCGCATCGTCAGCAGCGCGACGTCGGTCGCGTCCCAGATCGCCTTTCCGTCGCGCATCGCGACGGCGGCGCTGTAGAGCTTGTGCGTGCGGCCGGCGAGCGCCATCAGCTGGGCGACCGCGCGCGCCGCGTCCGCGGGCTTGTCGAAATGCCGGCCCTCGCACTCGATCATCGAGTCGGCGCCGACGACGATCGCGCCGGGATGGCGAAGCGACACGCGCTCCGCCTTGAGGCGGGCCAGCATCCCGGCGATCTCCGCGACCGGCGCGCCGCGCGCGCGCATCTCGTCCTTCACCGCGCCCTCGTCGATGTCGGCGGCGTCGCATTCCACAAGCACGCCCGCGTTGGCGAGCATGCCGCGCCGCGTCCGGCTCGCCGAGGCAAGCACGAGCATGGGCGCGCCCGCGCCCGGGCCTAGCGTCATGGTCCCCATGTCCTCATCCTTTCCCGAGGCGGCGTTCCTGCAGCAGCGCGAGGATCGAGGCCGCCGTCTCCTCGATCGAGCGCCGCGACGTCTCCAGCACCGGCCAGCCCCGCGCGCCGAAGAGGCGCCGCGCGGCCTGGACCTCCTCGCGTACCCGCTCGGGGTCCGTATAGCCGGTCTCGCGGTTCTCGTTGAGCAGGCGCAGGCGGTTGCGCCGCACCGCCACAAGCGCCGACGGATCGTTGGTCAGCCCGACGACAAGGGGACCTCCCTCGGCGAAGGGCCTGAGCGCATCGAGCTCTGCCGGCGGCTCCATGCCGGGCACGAGCGGCACGTTCGCCGCCTTCAGCCCGCGATTGGCGAGGTAGATGCAGGTCGGCGTCTTGGACGAGCGCGACACGCCGACGAGCACGACATCCGCGTTGCGCAGGTCGCCCATGGCCTGGCCGTCGTCGTGCGACATGGCGAAGTCCATCGCGGCGATGCGCGCGAAATAGTCGGCGTCGAGCTGGTGCTGGCGCCCCGGCCTGTGGCCGGCCTCGGCGTGGAGGAACTCGCCGAACGCCTCGAGCACGGGATCGAGGACGGCGATGCAGGGCACGCCCAGGCGCGAGCAGGATTCGATGAGCCGCGAGCGTATGCGCGGGTCGACGAGGGTGAAGAGGACCACCCCGCGATCCGCCGCGACGCCCTCCGCGACCTTGTCGACCTGGCGCTCGGTCCGGATCATCGACCAGACATGCTCGATCGGCTCGCAGGAGTCGAACTGCACGAGGCAGGCGCGGGCGACCGCTAGATTGGTCTCCCCGGTCGAGTCCGACACGAGGTGGAGATGGAACTTCTTCATCCACAGGCACCGGGGGAGAAGTGGCGGAAGAGGTGGACAACCCGGCACTTGTCCATAGCCACCAGGATCCTGTCCCGGCTAGGCGGATTCCCCGCCCCATCCACCCAACAGGAGGGCGGAATCCGGGCGGGGGATGCAATGGCGTGGACAAGCCTCATGGCGCGCAGACTGTCCCGTCCATCCACACCCCGTCCATCCATGTTTTCCTCGTTGGCGCGAAACGCAAATGCGGTTCCATGCCCGGTATCATCCACATCCTGTGGGGCCATGCGCCATCCCGTGGAGCAATCCGTGGATTGCCACGGCATCGCCGTGATCCACGTCATCAACAGGCACCCACTACCTCCTCATCTTTTCTCTTCGATATCTTCCTTTCTGATGTATTGAGCCGCGCGTGATGACAAGAACCGAGCCAGCGACACGCCCGATCCTCGTCCGCGCCCTCTGCGGCGAGGAGACGTCGCGGGCGCCGTTCTGGTTCATGCGCCAGGCCGGGCGCTACCTGCCCGAATACCGCGCGATCCGGGCCACGGCGCCCGACTTCGTCGCCTTCTGCCTCGACCCGGAGAAGGCATGCGAGGTGACGCTGCAGCCGCTGCGCCGCTTCGGGATGGACGCCGCCATCCTCTTCGCCGACATCCTGCTCGTCCCGCACGCGCTCGGCGCGGGTGTCGCCTTCAAGGCGGGCGAGGGACCCGTGCTCGATCCCGTGCGCGATGGCGCGTCGGTGGCTCGCCTCGAGCCGGCGCTGGCAGGCGCCGCCGATCGCCTCTCGGCGGTCTACGAGACGGTCGCCAGGGTGCGCGCGGCCCTCGATCCCGCGCAGGCGCTCATCGGCTTCGCCGGCAGCCCATGGACGGTCGCGAGCTACATGGTCGAGGGCGGTGGCGGACACGACTTCATGCGCGTGCGCGGCCTCGCGCTGCGCGAACCGGAGGTCTTCCAGCGCCTCGTCGACATCCTCGTCGAGGCGACCGTGGCCTATCTCTGCCGGCAGGCGGAGGCCGGCGCCGATGCCCTGCAGCTCTTCGACACGTGGTCGGGCGTGCTGCCGGCCGCGGGCTTCGAGCGCTGGGTCGTCGATCCGACGGCGCGCATCGTCGCAGCCCTGCGCGCGCGCCATCCCGGCGTTCCCATCATCGGATTCCCGAGAGGCGCGGGGACGAACCTGCTGCGCTACGCGGAGGCCACCGGCGTCGACGCGATAGGGCTCGATGCGGGCGTCGCGCCTGCCTGGGCCGCCGGGGAATTGCCGCGCCGCGCATGCCTCCAGGGAAATCTCGATCCGCTGCTCATCGCGCTGGGCGGGGAGGCCATGGACGCGGCGGCGCGGGAGATCCTGCACGCCTGGCGCGACCGCGCCTTCGTCTTCAACCTCGGGCATGGCATCACGCCCGACGTGCCCGTCGAGAACGTCGAGCGGCTGAGCGCGATGCTGCGCTCCTGGCGCCGCGAGGAGGCAAGGTGAGGATCGCGATCGCGCTGTTCAACCTCGGCGGGCCGGATGGCCCGGACGCGGTCGAGCCCTTCCTGTTCAACCTCTTCTCGGACCCCGCGATCATCCGCGTCCCGGGCTTCCTGCGCCGCTTCCTCGCGCGCACGATCTCGCGGCGCCGCGCCCCGAAGGCGCGCGGGATCTACGCCCGCATCGGCGGCGGCTCGCCCCTGCTCCCCAACACGCTGGCGCAGGCGCGCGCGCTGGAGGAGAGGCTGCGCGACCTCGGCGAGGTCCGCGCCTTCCCGGTGATGCGCTACTGGCACCCGATGACGCCGGAGGCCGTGCGCGAGATCGCGCAATTCGCCCCGGACCGCATCGTCCTCCTGCCGCTCTACCCGCAATTCTCCACCACCACGACGGCGTCGAGCCTCGATGCATGGCGCGAGGAGGCCGCGCGCGCGGGGCTCGCCGCGCCGATGCGCACGCTGTGCTGCTATCCCGTGGAGGCAGGCTTCATCGAGGCGCTCGCCGCGCTGGTGCGCGACGGCGTCGAGGCGGCGCGCGCCAAGGGCCGGCCGCGCATCCTCTTCTCCGCCCATGGCCTTCCCGAGAAGGTCGTGAAGGCCGGCGATCCCTACCAGTGGCAGGTCGAGCAGACGGCCGCCGCCGCGATGCAGAGGCTTGGCGACATCGGCGCCGACCACGTCGTCTGCTACCAGAGCCGCGTCGGACCCCTGAAATGGATCGGGCCCTCGACCGAGGACGAGATCGCGCGCGCGGGCAGGGATGGCGTTCCCGTCGTCGTCGTGCCGCTCGCCTTCGTGTCCGAGCACAGCGAGACGCTGGTCGAACTCGACATCGAATACGCCGAACTTGCCCACGAGGCCGGCGTGCCGGCCTATGTGCGCGTGCCGACGGTATCGACCCACCCCGCCTTCATCGACGGGCTCGCCACGCTCGCCCGCGCGGCGCTCGCTCGCGACACCGCCGAGCCGCTTCCCGATGGCGAGCGCCGGATCTGCGCCCCTGGCTGGTCCGGCTGCCCGTGCCGCGGTCCGGGCAAGGCGGCCTGAGGAGATGCGCGACGCCATCCTCCAGGCGCTGCCCTGGCTGCGCGCGCTCCATGTCGTCGCGGTGATCTCGTGGATGGCGGGCCTGCTCTACCTGCCGCGGCTCTTCGTCTACCATTGCGACGCGCCGGCAGGATCGCCGCAATCCGAGACGTTCAAGGTCATGGAGCGCCGGCTCCTGCGCGCCATCATGAACCCAGCGATGGTCGTCGCCTGGATCGCCGGCCTCGCGATGGTCTGGGCGCAGGACCTCTGGGGCGCCGGCTGGATGCAGGCCAAGCTCGCCCTCGTCGTCGCGATGACCGTGATGCACCATGTGCTCGCGCGCTGGCGCAAGGAATTCGCCGCGGATCGCAACGCGCGACCGGCGCGCGACTATCGGATCGCCAACGAGGTGCCGACGCTGCTCATGATCGGCATCGTCGTCCTCGTCTTCGTCAGGCCCTGGTGAATACCCGGCAGGACGCCCGCTGTTGACTTGGTGACGGCGGGCCGCTTTAATCCCGGCTAGATCGCTCCATCGTCCGATGGCCAGAGGGACCTGAAAGTCCCGCCGCGATTCCCACGAAGCGTTCCATATCCCGCCGCGGGCCTCGCGTGTCCCGCGTCCTTCTCGCGGGCGAGGTCCCCGGCAAGCCCGGCGGACCCATCCAGGAAACCGCGCGCATTCCTTCCCGAAACAGGCGACCAGACCCGGCCATGAACCTCCAGGACCTCAAGCGCAAGAGCCCCACCGAATTGCTGGCGCTCGCCGAGGAACTCAACATCGAGAACGCCTCCACGCTGCGGCGCCAGGAGCTGATGTTCGCGATCCTGCAGCAGCAGGCCGAGCTCGGCACCGCGATCTACGGCGACGGCGTGATCGAGGTGCTCTCCGACGGCTTCGGCTTCCTGCGCAGCCCGGAATCGAACTACCTGCCGGGGCCGGACGACATCTACGTCGCCCCGCAGATCCTGCGCCGCCACGGCCTGCGCACCGGCGACACGGTCGACGGCCAGATCCGCGCGCCCAAGGATGGCGAGCGCTATTTCGCGCTGACCTCCGTGCGCACGATCAACTTCGACCAGCCCGAGGTCGCGCGTCACCGCGTCAACTTCGACAACCTGACCCCGCTCTATCCCGAGGAGAGGCTCAGGATGGAGGTCGTCGACCAGAGCGAGCCCGCGCCAGCGCCGCCTCCGGCGCCCGTCGCGCGCTCGCGCCGCGCCCAGGGCGACGAGGACGCCGTCGCGCTGCGCACCAAGCTCTCCGGCGCGCGCACCGAGCGCCTCGCCGCGCGCGGCACGTCCAACCATCCCGCCTTCCGCCGCGATTCGACGCACCGGATCATCGACCTCATCGCGCCGATCGGTAAGGGCCAGCGCGCCCTGATCATCGCGCCGCCGCGCACCGGCAAGACGGTGATGCTGCAGAACATCGCCAACTCGATCGCGGCGAACCATCCCGAGTGCTACCTGATCGTGCTGCTCATCGACGAGCGGCCCGAGGAGGTCACCGACATGCAGCGCTCGGTGAAGGGCGAGGTCATCTCCTCGACCTTCGACGAGCCGGCGACGCGCCACGTGCAGGTCGCGGAGATGGTGATCGAGAAGGCCAAGCGCCTGGTCGAGCACAAGCGCGACGTCGTCATCCTGCTGGATTCGATCACGCGCCTCGGCCGCGCCTACAACACGGTCGTGCCAAGCTCGGGCAAGGTGCTGACCGGCGGCGTCGACGCCAACGCGCTGCAGCGGCCGAAGCGCTTCTTCGGCGCCGCGCGCAACATCGAGGAGGGCGGCAGCCTGACGATCATCGCCACCGGCCTGATCGACACCGGCAGCCGCATGGACGAGGTCATCTTCGAGGAGTTCAAGGGCACCGGCAACTCGGAGATCATCCTGGACCGCAAGCTCGCGGACAAGCGCACCTTCCCCGCGATCGACATCACGAAGTCGGGCACGCGCAAGGAGGAGCTGCTGGTCGAGAAGGGCATCCTCGCGAAGATGTACGTGCTTCGCCGCATCCTCATGCCGATGGGCACGACGGACGCGATGGAGTTCCTCATCGACAAGCTGAAGAGCTCGAAGACCAACAAGGACTTCTTCGAGGCGATGAACACCTGAGGCGCGGCGTCGCGTCGCGGGCGGTTCGCGCATGCTCGTCATCGGCCTCACCGGGTCGATCGCGATGGGCAAGAGCGCGGCGGCGCGCCTGCTGCGGCGCGCGCGCCTTCCCGTCCACGATTCCGACGCCGCGGTCCATGTCCTCATGGGGCGCGGCGGGGCGGCGGTCGCCCCGCTCGAGGCGGCCTTCCCGGGCTGCGTGCGCGACGGCGTGGTCGACCGCGCCATCCTGCGCCAGCGCATAAGCGGCGACGCGGCCGCCAGGCGCAGGCTCGAGGCCATCGTCCATCCGCTCGTGCGCGCCGCGACGCGGCGCTTCATCGCCCGCCACGCGCGCGCGCGCCGGCGGGTCGTCGTCCTCGACATACCGCTCCTCTACGAGACGGCGGGCGAGCGCGGCGCCGATGGCGTGGTCGTCGTGTCGGCGCCGTCCTGGCTGCAGCGCGACCGCGCGCTGCGCCGGCCCGGCATGACGCCGGCCCTCCTCGCGGCCTTCCTGTCCTGGCAGATGCCGGACCTCGAGAAGCGGCGGCGCGCCGACGCGATCGCCACCTCCGCCCTTGGCATCGCGCGCACGCGCCGTGACCTCGCCGCGGCGCTGCGCAGGCTCTCGGCGCGCGCGCCGAAGGCATGGAAGCCGGGCTGGAAGTGACCGGCGCGCGGCGATAGCCTGCGCGACCCATGCGCGAGATCGTCCTCGACACCGAAACCACCGGCCTCGACCCCAGGGCGGGCCACCGCATCATCGAGATCGGCTGCGTCGAGCTCGTGAACCACATGCCGAGCGGACGGCATTTCCACCACTACATCGATCCCGAGCGCGACATCCCGGCCGAGGCCGTGGCCGTGCACGGCATCACCGCCGACAAGCTCAAGGGCAAGCCCGTCTTCGCCGAGATCGCCGGCGAGTTCGTCGACTTCATCGCCGACGCCACGCTCGTCATCCACAACGCCGAGTTCGACGTCGGCTTCCTCAACGCCGAGCTGGGCAATCTCGGCTTCCCGCCGATCTCGCGCGGGCGCGTGGTCGACACGCTGACCATGACGCGCCGCAAGCTGCCGGGGCAGGCCGCCTCGCTGGACGCGCTGTGCCAGCGCTTCGGCATCGACAACTCGAAGCGGACCTTCCATGGCGCGCTGCTCGACGCCGAGCTCCTCGCGGAGGTCTATCTCGAGCTGATCGGCGGCAGGCAGGCCTCCATCGACCTGGTCGCAGGGCCCGCCGCGGCGGAGCAGCGCGCGCAGCGCCGCCACAGGCAGGCGCGCCCGCACGCGCCCGGCGCGGACGAGCTCGCCCTGCACGACGCCCTGATGGCGAGGATCAGGAACCCGATCTGGAAGGCGGCGGACTGAACCCCGGTCGCCGGCGCGGCCTCAGGCCTGGGCCGGCGCGCCCTGGCCCTGCGCCTGCGCCGCCAGCTGGCGGCGATAGAGGTCGGCGAAGTCGATCGGGTTGATCAGCAGCGGCGGGAAGCCGCCGGCGGCCACCGTGTTCGAGACGATCTGGCGCGCGAAGGGGAAGAGCATGCGCGGCGCCTCGATCATCAGCAGCGGCCCGAGCACCTCGGGGACCAGCTGCGGCACGGTGAAGATGCCCGCGTAGTCCATCTCCAGCAGGAAGACCTGCGCGTCGCCCGCCGTGGCGGCGACCTCGAGATGGAGCGTGATCTCGTAGGTGTTCTCGCCCACGCCCCGGCCATCGACGCGCACGTTGACGCCGACCTGGGATTGCGGCCCCTCCGACACGAAGACCTGGGGCGCGCGCGGGCTCTCGAAGGACAGGTCCTTCAGGTACTGGAGGTTGACCGAGAGCGGGACGCCGGTCGGTTGCGGGGGATTCTGCTGGTCGGTCATGGGCGTCTCTCGCGAGGGCAACGGATCGCGGCGCTCTACCACGGGGGCCGCGCGCGCGTCCACGCGCCGGCCGGGGCGCGGCTCAGGCCGAGGGGTCGTGGAAGATGATCTCCGCGTTCTGCGCCTGCCTGCCGGTCAGCGCGCGCACGAAGCCCCAGTGGGTGACGACGGCGACGTCCCGCCAGTCGGGGCGCGCCGCCATCTCGGCGCGGAAATCGGCGGCGCGCAGGGCCAGCTCGTCCTCGGTCTCAGCGCGCCCCAGCGCGAGGTGGTCGTGCCACCAGGGATCGCCCAGCCCGCCGAAGTCGAGGTCGGGGAAGCGCCGCGCGAGCGACGCGGCCGGCGTCCCGATGTCGCAATGGAAGGCGGCGCGCTCGCGTACCCTCGCGTCGATCGAGATCGGGAGCGACAGGCGTCCGGCGATCACCTGCGCGGTCTGGATCGCGCGCGTGTAGGGGCTGGCGACGATGCGGCGCAGGCCCTTGCCCGCGAGGCGCCCCGCGGCTTCCTCTGCCTGCAGCCGGCCGACCGGCGTGAGCTCGGGATCGGGTATCCCCGGGTCCACGCGGGTCAGCGTGAAGGCGGCGTTGAATTCGGACTGGCCGTGACGGACGAGGAGCATGGCGCGCCGCTTGTTCGACATGAGGGAAGGTCCTATGTAACCTCCGGGAAGCGCCGATCCAGCAGGAAAAAGCGTCCCCTCCGGCCCGCGCCGCGGGCCGCCAGCTTCTTGCGAAGCGATCAGGAACGGGACCCGCGGGGATTTCGATGGACCAGACCGGCATCGCGTTTCTCGACATCATCTTCTTCGCCATGGTCGCGGGGTTCCTGATCCTGCGCCTGCGCAGCGTGCTCGGACGCCGCACCGGCGACGAGAACGCCGAGCGCTGGAAGCCCCATCGGCCGGGCCAGGCGCCCGAGCAGCTGCCCGACAACGTCACGCGCTTCCCCGACCGCAACGCCTCCCAGGACCCGGCCGAGCCGGCCGAGGCCGCGCCGCCGCCAGCGCCAGGCAGCGTGGATGCCGGGATCGCCGCGATCCGCGCCGCCGACCCGTCCTTCGACCCGCGCGGCTTCGCGCAGGGCGCGCGCGGCGCCTTCGAGATGATCGTGCAGGCCTTCGCGCAGGGCGACGCCGCCGCGCTACGCCCGCTGCTCGCCGACGGCGTGAACCAGAGCTTCGTCGCCGCGATCCGCGATCGGCAGTCGCGCGGGCATGTCCTGTCGACCACGCTGATCGGGATCGGCTCGTCCGACATCGTCGACGCGCGGCTCGAGGGCTCCGAAGCCTTCGTGACGATCCGCTTCGTGAGCGAGCAGGTGAACGCGACGCGCGATGCCGCCGGGAACGTCGTCGAGGGCGATCCCAACAGGGTCGAGACCGTCACGGACATCTGGACCTTCACGCGAAACACGCGCTCGCGCGCCCCCGACTGGTTCCTGGTGCGCACCGACACGGCGCAGTGACGGGCCGGCTCGCGGCGACGCTCGCCGCGCTTCTCTTCCTCGCCCTCGCGGCCTGCGCGCCCACGGCGCCGACCGGCGTCGCGCGGCTTTCCCCCGCCTCTTTCAGGGACCTGCCCGGCTGGGAGGGCGATCGCGTCGCCGAGGCACTTCCGGCGCTCGCGCGTTCCTGCGAGCGCATCCGCCGGCTGCCCGAGGACCGCCTGCTCGGCCCCGCCGCCTATGGCAGGGCCGGGGACTGGCGCGCGGCCTGCGCGGCCCTGCCCGCGCGCGCGGACGAGGCGACGGCCCGCGCCTTCCTCGAGGCCGAGTTCCGGCCGCTGGCGCTGAGCGATGGCGGCCAGGCCGAGGGGCTCTTCACCGGCTACTACGAACCGCTGCTGCGCGGCAGCCGCAGGCAGGGCGGGGCGTTCCGCACGCCGCTGCTGGCGCGGCCGGACGACATGGTCGCCGTCGAGCTCGGCCAGTTCCGCGAGGCCTGGCGCGGCGAGCGCGTGGTCGGCCGCGTCGTCGATGGCGCGCTGCGGCCCTATGAAAGCCGGGCGGAGATAGAGGGCGGCGCGCTTTCCGGCCGCGCCCGCCCGCTCGCCTGGGTCGACGACCCGGTCGACGCCTTCTTCCTGCAGATCCAGGGCTCGGGGCGCGTCGCGCTGGCCGAGGGCGGCGAGATGCGCGTGGGCTATGCCGCGCAGAACGGCCATGGCTACGTGCCCGTGGGCCGCATCCTGGCCGATCGCGGGGAGATCCCGCGCGAACAGGTCTCGATGCAGTCGATCCGCGCCTGGATGGCCAGGGACGCCAGGGCCGCCCAGGACCTCATGAACGCCAACCCGTCCTATGTCTTCTTCCGCGAGCTGACCGGGGACGGGCCGATCGGAAGCGAAGGCGTCGCGCTCGTGCCCGGGCGCAGCCTCGCGGTCGATCGCGCGCATGTCGCGCTCGGCGTCCCCGTCTGGCTCGACGCCCAGGACCCGCTGGACGAGGCGCGGCGCGTGCGCCGGCTGCTGGTCGCCCAGGACACGGGCGGCGCGATACGCGGCGTCGTGCGCGGGGACGTGTTCTGGGGCGCGGGCGAGGAGGCCGCGGAGCGCGCCGGACGGATGCGCTCGCGCGGCCGGACCTGGGTGCTCCTGCCGCGGGACCTCGCGGCGCGCGCCGAGGGGCGTTGACACGGGGCGCGGCTTGCCCGAAGGGATCGGCCGGGGCCGCGCGGCGGCCAGGCACGCGAGGCGCAAGGACGGAAGAGGCGACGTGAGCGAGACTCAAACCAGGGCGAGGCCGCGCGTCGGCCTCTTCGCCACCTGCCTGGTGGACCTCTTCCGCCCCAGCGTGGGCTTCGCCGCGGCGAAGCTCATCGAGGATTCGGGCTGCGACGTCGAGGTGCCGGAGGGCCAGACCTGCTGCGGCCAGCCAGCCTTCAACTCCGGCGACAACGCCGACGCGGCCGCGCTCGCGCGCCGCGCCATCGCGATGCTCGAGGGCTACGACTACGTCGTGGTGCCGTCGGGATCCTGCGGCGGCATGATCCGCGAGCACTATCCCGAACTGCTGGCGGGCGACCGCGAATGGGCGCCGCGCGCGCGCCATGTCGCCGCGCGCACCTGGGAGCTGACGGCCTTCCTGCACGAGGTGCGCGGGCTGCGCATCGAGGGCGTGCGCCACGACGGCGTCGTGACCTACCACGATTCCTGCTCGGGCCTGCGCGAGCTCGGGGTCAAGGCGCAGCCCCGCGCGCTGCTCGCCGGCGTCGCGGGCGCGACGCTGAAGGAACTGCCCGGCGCCGAGACCTGCTGCGGCTTCGGCGGGACGTTCTGCGTCAAGTATCCCGAGGTCTCCGACAAGATGGTCGCCGAGAAGGCAGCGGACATCCTCGCGACCGGCGCGGGCACGCTTCTCGCCGGTGACATGGGCTGCCTCATGAACATGGCGGGCAAGCTCAAGCGCATGGCCATGGAAGAGGGCGCGCGGCCGATCGAGGTGCGACATGTCGCGGAGGTCCTCGCCGGGATGGCGCAGGACGCGCCGCCGATCGGGGAGGCCGGGTGATGCAGGCGACATCCAACGCGTTCCGCGCCAACGCACGGGTCGGCCTCGCCAACCCGACGCTGCAATCCGCGCTCGGCAAGATGAAGGTCGGCTTCCCGACCAAGCGCGCCGAGGCCGTGGCGAAGCTTCCCGAGTTCGACGCGCTGCGCGACCAGGCGCGCGACATCAAGAACCACGTGCTCGAGAACATCGACTGGTACCTCGAGCGCTTCGAGCAACGCGTGACCGAGGCGGGCGGCCATGTCCACTGGGCACGCACGCCAGAGGAGGCGCGCGAGATCGTTCTCGGCATCTGCCGGCGCCTCGGCGCGCGCACGGTCACCAAGGGCAAGTCGATGATCGCCGAGGAGATCGGCCTCAACGCGCATCTCGAGAAGCACGCGATCGAGCCGGTCGAGACCGACCTCGGCGAATACATCATCCAGCTGCGCAACGAGGCGCCCTCGCACATCATCGCGCCCGCGGTGCACCTGACGAAGGACGCGATCGAGGCGGATTTCCGCCGCGCGCATTCCCACCTCGACGCGCGCCGCGACCTCACCGAGCCGCAGAGCCTGGTCGCCGAGGCGCGCGGCATCCTGCGCAAGCGCTACTTCGAGGCCGATGTCGGCATCACCGGCGCCAACTTCCTCGTCGCGGAGACCGGGTCGAGCGTCATCGTCACCAACGAGGGCAATGGCGACCTGACGCAGCTCCTGCCCAAGGCCCATGTCGTGCTGGCCAGCCTCGAGAAGATCGTGCCGACGCTCGAGGACGCCTCGACGATCCTGCGCGTGCTCGCGCGCTCGGCCACCGGCCAGGAGATGTCGGTCTACACGACCTTCTCCACCGGGCCGAAGCGCGCCGCGGACCTCGACGGGCCGGGCGAGTACCACGTCGTCCTGCTCGACAATGGCCGCTCGGCGCTGCTCGGAACGGAGTTCCAGGAGATCCTGCGCTGCATCCGCTGCGGCGCCTGCATGAACCACTGCCCTGTCTATGGCGCGGTCGGCGGCCACGCCTATGGCTGGGTCTATCCCGGGCCGATGGGCGCGGTGCTGACGCCGAGCCTGATCGGCGTCGAGAACGCCAGGCCGCTGCCCAACGCCTCGACCTTCTGCGGCAAGTGCGAGAGCGTCTGCCCGATGCGCATCCCGCTGCCCAAGATGATGCGCCACTACCGGGCGCGCGAATGGGAGCGCAAGCTCGGCACGCGGGTCTCGCGCCTCGCGCTCGGCGCCTGGGCCTGGGCCGCGCGCAGGCCCGCGCTCTACCGCTTCGTCGCCGCACGCGCGATGTCGGCGCTGGGCTGGCTTGGCCGCCGGCATGGCAGCTTCTTCAACCTGCCGTTCGCCTCCGGCTGGACGGCGACGCGCGAATTCCCCGCGCCGCAGGGGCGGACCTTCCAGGACCTCTGGCGCGAGCGGCGCCGGGCGGGAGGCGGGTCGTGAGCGGCGCGCGGGACGCCATCCTCGGCGGCATCCGCAGGTCGCTTGGCCGCGGCGCGCTGGACGCCGCGCGCGTGGCGACGCTCGAGGCGCGCCTCGATGGCCATCCGCGCGGTCAGCTCCCGGCACGCGCCCAGGGCCTCGACCGCGCCGGCCTGCTCGACCTGCTCGAGCGCCAGGCGAAGGCGGTGGCCTGCAGCGTCGCGCGCGTGCGCAGCGCCGCCGAGGTGCCTGGCGAGCTCGCGCGCTACCTCAAGAGCCAGAACCTGCCCTCGCGCGTCGAGATGAGCCCTGATCCCACGCTCGACGCGGTGCCCTGGTCCGCCGCGCCGATGCTCGAGATCGCGCGCGGCAAGCCCTCGGGCGAGGAAGGCGTCGGCGTCACCTCCGCCTGCGCCGCGGTGGCGGAGACCGCGACGCTGGTGATCGCATCGGGCGAGCGCTCGCCCGCGACCATGAACTTCCTGCCCGACACGCATGTCGTCGTGCTGCCCGCCTCGCGTGTCGTCGGCCCGCTCGAGGATGCCTGGGACAGGCTGCGCGCGGCGAGCGCCGCGCCGATGGCTGCGGCCACGATGCCGCGCACGGTCAACCTCGTGACGGGCCCGTCGCGCACCGGCGACATCGAGCAGAAGATCGAGATGGGCGCGCACGGGCCCCGCCGCCTCCACCTGATCGTCGTCGAGGATGACGCGCTCGCGTGACCCCGGGCCCGCGCCCTCCGACACGGAGGACTCGGCGCTCTGGCAGAAGGCGATGGCCGACGTGAAGCCGCTGCGCCGGCGCCGTGCGCGCAAGCGGCGCGCCGGGATCGCGGAGGCGCCGCAGGCCGCGCCGGCCGAGGCCACCGCCACCACCGCCAGGCCAGCTGCGCCCGCGCAGCCGCCTCAGGCGAAGCCATCTTCCGCGCCGCGCGCCCAGCCCGGGACGGGGATCGACCGCGCGACGCTGGCGCGGCTCAAGCGTGGCGACATCCCCATCTCCGGACGCCTCGACCTCCACGGCATGACGCAGGCCGACGCCCATGCCGCGCTCGACGGCTTCATCGGCCGCGCCGCCGCGGCGGGCAAGCGGCTGCTGCTGGTGATCACCGGCAAGGGGAGCGACGGCGACGGCGTCCTGCGGCGCATGCTGCCGCGCTGGATCAATTCCGGGCCGCACGCCGCGCGGGTGCTGCGCATCGAGGCCGCCCACGCGCGCCATGGCGGCGGCGGCGCCTGGTACGTCTACCTGCGCCGCGACCGCGCGCGCGACGGCGCGGGCGCGTGACGCCCTTCGGCACCCGGCTGCGCGAGCTGCGCCGCGCGCGCGCGGTCGCGCTCAAGCGCATGGCGGCCGACCTCCAGCTCTCGCCGGCCTATCTCTCCGCGCTCGAGCATGGCCATCGCGGGCGGCCCACGCCCGCGCTCGTCGTCCAGATCTGCGAGTACTTCAACCTGATCTGGGACGACTACGAGGAGATGCACCGGCTCGCCGCGCTGTCGCAGCCGCGCGTCGTGGTGGACACGTCGGGGCTGTCGCCGCGTGCGACGGAGCTCGCGAACCTGCTCGCCGCCAACGTCGCGAGGCTCGACGACGCGGCGGTCGAGCGCATGATCGGGGAGATCGGCAGGGCGGCGGCCGGCGCGCCGCGCCCGCGCCTGGTGAGGCCGCGCCGACGCGCAAGGAGGGCTTGATGGGAACGGGGATCGCGAGGGTCGGCGTGCTGGGCGCCGGCACGATGGGCCATGCGCTGGCGCTGGTGCATGCGCTGGGCGGGCTCGACGTCCGGCTGCAGGACAATTCCCCGGCGGCGCTCGCGCGCGCCCCAGTCCTGGTCGACGGCGCCCTCGACACGCTGATGCGCGGCGGCGAGGTGACCGCAGGGGAGGCGCAGGCGGCGCGAGGCCGGATCGCCACGACGCCCGACCTCGCGACGGCGCTCGAGGGCGCCGATCTCGTCGTCGAGGCGGTGGTCGAGGACAAGGAGGTGAAGCGCGCGCTCTTCGCCGAGATCGACCGCCTGGCGCCGCCCGACGCGCTGGTCGCGAGCAACACGTCCTATCTCGACGTCTTCCCCTATGCCGCGCCGCGTCGCGCCCGCACGACGCTGGTCGCGCACTGGTACACGCCGCCCTACCTCGTCGACCTCGTCGACCTCGTGGGCAGCGACGCCACCGATCCCGCGGCGATCGAGGCGCTGCGCGCGCTCTACGCCTCCTGGGGCAAGAAGCCCGTCGTGCTGCGCCGCTTCATCCCCGGCTACGTCGCCAACCGCCTGCAGGCCGCGCTGTCGCGCGAGGTGAACTGGCTGCTGGACGAGGGCTACGCGACGCCGCAGGACATCGACGACGCCGTCATCCATGGCCTCGCGCTGCGCCTGCCGATCCTCGGGCACCTCATGAAGGCCGACTTCACGGGGCTGGAGATGACGCGCCGCGCGCTCGCCAACGCGACGGTCGTTCCGGCCCCGGACCGCACGCGCTGCGAGACGCTGGAAAAGCTGCTGGAGGCGGGGCGCGCCGGCGTGATGAGCGGTGCGGGCTTCTTCGACTATGGTGGCCGTTCGCCCGACGAGCTCTTCCGCGCCCGCGACGAGCGGCTGCTCTCGCTCAAGCGCCATCTCCGCGACATCGGCGGCATATGAAGGGGGCCACGCCATGATCTCAGCCGACCTTTCCGGCCGCGCCGTCCTCGTGACCGGCGCCTCATCCGGCATCGGGCTCGCCACGGCGCGGATCGCCGCGCGCTGCGGCGCGCGCGTCGCGCTCAACCACCTCGCCGACGACCCGCGCGGGCCGGCCCAGGTCGCCGCGCTGCGCGCGGAAGGGCTCGACGTGGTCGCGGCGCCGGGCGACGTCTCGCGCCGCGCCGAGGCCGAGCGCATGGTCGGCGAGGCCGTCGCCGCGCTGGGCCGCCTCGACCACCTCGTCAACAACGCGGGCACCGCCCATGTGCGCGAGCCGGTGGCGATCCAGGACCTCGATGCCGTCACGGACGAACTCTGGGACGCGGTGCTCGCCACGAACCTGCGCGGCACCTTCGCCTGCTCGCGCGCCGCCGCGCCCGCGCTCAAGGCCGCGCGCGGCGGGATCACCTCGATCGCCTCGGTCGCGGGCCTCACCCAGCCCGGCAGCTCGATGGCCTATGGCGCGAGCAAGGCCGGCGTCATCAGCCTGACGCGCAACCTCGCGCGCGCGCTGGCGCCGGATGTCCGCGTGAACGCGATCGCGCCAGGCCTCGTGCTCACGCCCTGGACGCAGCCCTGGCCCGAGGCGCGCAAGTCCGGCAGCGCCGAGGCCGCGCTGCTCAAGCGCAACTGCACGCCCGAGGACATCGCCGAGGCGGTGCTCTTCTTCATCGGCGGCGCCGCCATGGTCACGGGCCAGGTGCTCGTGGTCGATGGCGGGCGCGTGCTCTAGGATCGCGCGATGATCAAGCTCGTCCTCGTCGATGTCGACGGCACGCTCCATGGCGCCGGCGGGGTCCATCCCCGCGTCTGGGAATCGGCCGACCGCGCGCGCGCGCGGGGCCTGCATCTTGGCATCTGCACCGGACGCTCGGGCGTCGGCGCGGCGCTCGACTATGCGCGCCGGCTCGATCCCGGCGGCCTGCACATCTTCGACTCGGGCGCGGTGATCCTCGGCGGCGATGGCTCGGTGGCGCGCGCGGCCGGGCTTCCGCGCGAGCTCTGCGCGCAGGTCCTCGACCTCGCGCGCGCCGAGGACCTCGAGCTCGAGCTCTACACCGCCGAGGGCGGCTACTACGTGCGCCGGCTGACGCCGGACATCGAGATGCATGCAGCGATGCTGCGGCGGAAGGTGGAGGTCACCGACCTCGCGGATCCCCCGGGCACGCCGGTGCGCGTGCAGTTCGTGGCGCGCGAGGGCGACGCCTGGAGCCGCGCGCGCGCGGCGACGGTCGCGATGCCGGGCGTCGACATCCACGAGGCCGGCGCGCCGACCATGCCGGGCATCGTCTTCGCCTCGGTGACGGCGGGCGGCGTGTCGAAGCTCTCCGCGGCGCGGCATCTCGCCGCGCATTACGGCCTGCCCGACCTCGCGCGCGTCGCGATGGCGGGCGACGGCGACAACGACCTCGAGCTCATCCGCGCCGCCGGCCTCGGCATCGCCATGGGCAACGCGCCGGACCACGTGCGCGCGGCCGCGGACCGCGTGGTCGGCCATGTCGACGAGGCCGGCCTCGCCGACGCCCTCGACGCGCTCTAGCCGGAACCCCACCGCAAGACCTTCCCCCGCGACCTTCTGCGCAGCCGCCGCGCCGCGCGGCTCGGGCAGGATCCCGCCTGCGCCAGGTGGCGCATGATGCCGAGGGATCCCCGCGCGATGCTCTTCGCCGCCCGCGATCGCGCGCAACGCGCGCTCCATGCCTGGCGCTGTCGCGCCATCTGGTCGACCGCGCCGATGGCGGCTGGCGACGCAGGCGCGGGGCTCTGCATGGTCAGCCAGGTCAGCCAGCGCGACCTCCTCATGTACCTCGTCGCGATCAAGACCGCGTTGCCGGCGCTCGGCCCCGCGCAGGTCGTCCAGCTCGACGACGGCTCGCTGCGCGCGCGCGACCGCGCGCTGCTCGCCGCGCATCTTCCCGGGAGCGCGTGCCTGCCGATCGCCGCGGTCGACACCGGGGACTGCCCGCGTGGCGGGACATGGGAGCGGCTCTGCCACATCCTCGAGCGCGCG
>JBEGVV010000052.1:0-9215 GCA_041178225.1 Pseudomonadota bacterium
CCACCGGGCACCAGACCTACCTGGCGCGCGGCGGCCTGCCGACGCCCGAGTTCGTCGCCTACCACGAGGCGCGCGCGCGCGGCGGCGCGGGCCTGATCGTCACCGAGGCGGCGCGCTTCCATGCCACCGGGCTCACGGACTCGCCGGAGATCGTGATCCTCGGCGACGAGGCGATCCCCGCCTTCCGCGCGGTCGTCGACGCGGTGCATGCCCATGGCACGCGCATCTTCGGCCAGCTCTCCCATTCGGGGCGCCTGTCGCGGCGCGTGCAGGGCGGCCTGCGCAGCGTCGCCTACGCGCCGTCCTCGGTGCCCGACAACCGCTTCCACACGATGCCGCGCGAGATGCCGGTGGCGCTGATCCACGAGATCGTCGAGGCCTATGGGCAGGCCGCGCGGCGCCTGGCCGCGGCCGGCTACGACGGCATCGAGGTGATCGCGAGCCTCGGCCTGCTGGTCGCGCAGTTCCTCAACCCCGTGTCCAACCGGCGCACGGACGCCTATGGCGGCAGCCGCGAGAACCGCATGCGCTTCCTCGTCGAGGCGCTCGAGCAGGTCCGCCGCGCCATCGGCGAACGTCGCGCGCTCGGCATCCGCATCTCGGCCGAGGAGGTCGAGGCGGACGGCCTGCCTCAGGACGAGGTGCTCGAGATCTGCCGCAGCCTCGCGGCGCGCGGGCTCGTCGACTACGCCAACGTGACCATCGGCTCGATGGCCGGGCTCGGCGGCTCGATCCATGTCGTGCCGCCGATGGAGGTCGCGCATGGCTATGTCGCGCCGAAGGCGGGCGCGATCCGCGCCGCGACCGGCCTGCCCGTCTTCGTCGCGGGTCGCATCAACCAGCCGCAGCTCGCCGAGCGCATCATCGCGTCGGGCCAGGCGGATGTCTGCGGCATGACGCGCGCGCTGATCTCCGACCCGGAGATGCCCGCCAAGGCGCGCGCCGGCCGGCTCGACGAGATCCGCGCCTGCATCGGCTGCAACCAGGGCTGCATCGGGCATTTCCACCAGGGCTACCCGGTCTCCTGCATCCAGAACCCGGCGACCGGGCGCGAGCTCAAGCTGGGCCCGGCGGCGCCGGCGCCGCGGCGGAGGCGCGTGCTGGTCGCGGGCGGCGGGCCCGCCGGCATGAAGGCCGCGGTCGTCGCGGCCGGGCGCGGCCACGAGGTGATCCTCTGCGAGGCGGGGCCGCGCCTCGGCGGCCAGGTCCTGCTCGCCCAGCGCCTGCCGGAGCGCGCGGAGTTCGGCGGCCTGGCGACCAACCTCGAGGGCGAGCTCGCGCGCGCGGGCGTCGAGGTCCGGCTGCGCACGCGCGTCGACGCGGACCTCGTCCGCGCGCTCGCGCCCGAGGCCGTGGTCGTCGCCACCGGCGGGGTTCCCTTCGAGCCGGAGATCGAGGGCCGCGAGGACGGCCACGTCGTCGACGCGTGGAGCGTGCTGCGCGCCGAGGCCAATCCCGGCGCGCGGGTGCTGGTCGCGGACTGGCGCTGCGACTGGATCGGCATGGGCATCGCCGAGCTGCTGGCGCGCAACGGCCACAAGGTGCGGCTGGCGGTGAACGGCACGCATGCGGGCCAGCACCTGCAGATGTACCACCGCGACCACCTGGCCGGGAAACTGCACCGGCTCGGCGTCGAGGTGATCCCCTATGCGCGCCTGCACGGCGTCGATGCCGACAGCGCGCTGCTCGCGCACATCGTCACCGGCGAGGGCATCGCCTGCGAGGAGGTCGACACCGTGGTCGTCGCCGCCGGGCAGGCGCCGGCCACCTCGCTCGAGCACGAGCTCGAGGGGCTTGGCGTGGAGATCCACCTCGCCGGCGACTGCCTGTCGCCGCGCAGCGCCGAGGAGGCGGTCTACGAAGGGCTTCTCGCCGGCCGCGCGGTATGAGCGCGGCCGCGCGCCGCCTCAGGTCCTGACGACGTATTCCGGCTCGATGCGGCTGAGCACCTCGGCGCCGTCCTCGCCGATCGCCACGGTGTGGCCGAGCGACATAGCGAGGTTGGCCGGCGCGTCGACCAGGATGGCGTGGAGGAAAAGCACCATGCCCGGCCGGATCGGCATCGGGTTGCCGGCGTAGATCATCGGCGGCACGTCCATCCAGGTCGGTCGGTAGAGCGCGCCCAGCGAATAGCCGCAGGCGGACATCCGCGCGCCGCCGAAGCCCGCGGCGTCGTAGACGCGGCGATGCGCCTCGTCGATCCCGCCCAGCGGCTGGCCCGGCCGCGCGGCCTCGGTCATCGCGCGCAGCGCGTCGCGCGTCACCTCGAACATGCGGCGCTGGCGCTCGTCCGCCCTGCCGATGGCGATCGTGCGCATCAGGCAGGCGCAGTAGTGGCGGTAGCTGGCGGCGAACTCCATCGTCAGCTGGTCGACCGGGTCGAGGTGCCGGAAGCCCGTCGCGCTGCGGACCAGCAGGGCGCGGTCGCCCGAGCCGAGGACCGGGCCCGAGGGCGGCGGATCGCCGCCACCGGCGAGGATCGGCACCGAGCCCGCGGCCGCGATGTCGCCCTCGAACGCCCCGGGGCGCGAGGCCGCGAGCATCGCCTCGAGCGCGTCGTCGGCCAGCGCCGCGGCGCGCCGGACATGGGCGAGCTCCGCGGGCGACTTCACCAGCCTGAGCCCGCGCACGATGGCCGAGGCGTCGACGAGCTCGCACCAACCCTCGAGCCTGCGGCGCACCAGCTCGTACTTGTCGGCTGTGAGGCCGAAGCTGCGCAGCTCGATGCCCACGCGCGCGCCGCGCAGGCCACGCTCCTCGAGGATCGCCAGCAGCTCGCGCGACGGATCCGCGCCCTCGGCGTCGTACCAGAGCCTGATGTCCTCGATCGTCGAGGTCCGGCGCGCCTGCTCGAGGTCCGGCCGGCGCGTCAGCAGCGTGACCGGGCCGTCGTCGGCGCCGAGCACCGCGCACTGGAAGAAGACGAAGCCGCTGGTGTCGAATCCCGTGAGGTAGAAATGGCTCTCCTGCGCGAAGAGCAGGATGGCCGCCAGGCCTTCCCGTCGCAGCGCCGCGCGCGCCGCGGCCACCCGCGCGTCGAATTCCGCGCGCTCGAAATGAAGCGCCATGCCGGTCCCTCCCCTGCCCTCGATCCTTGACTAGTTTCGCCCGGCCGGGCTCCACTGGCGAGCATGCATCGGCCCCTGCGGGGCCGGGCGCTTTCACGGGGGAGGCGAGACGATGAAGACGCGGCATTGGGCAATTCTTGCGGCGACCTGCGCGGCCATGGCGCTCGGCGGGACGGCCGAGGCGCAGCAGAGGTCGATCACCGTCTCGTCCTGGGGCGGCGCCTTCCAGAAGGCGCAGCGCGAGGCGTGGTTCAACCTCGTCGAGAAGGAGCTCGGCATCACCATCAAGGAGGAGACGACGCAGGGCATCGCCGACGTGCGCGCCCAGGTCGCGTCGGGCAAGCCGACCTGGGACCTGACGACGCAGGGCTACTACACCTGCGCGCTGCTGGAGAAGGAGGGCCGGCTCGAGAAGCTCGACCCCGCCATCGTCGCCGATCCCGGCGTGCCGAAGGAGCTCAAGTCCGACCACTGCATGTCGCAGATCGTCTATTCGGTCGCGATCGGCTGGCGCAAGAAGCCCTTCGGCGACAAGCAGCCCAGGGGCTGGGACGCGTTCTGGAACGTCAAGGACTTCCCGGGCGGCAGGTCGATGCGCCGGCATCCGATCTACAGCCTCGAGGCGGCGCTGATCGCCGACGGCGTGCCGATGGACAAGCTCTATCCGCTCGACGTCGACCGCGCCTTCCGCAAGCTCGAGAGCCTGAAGCCGCACGTCGTCGTGTGGTGGGCCTCGGGCGCGCAGTCGGTGCAGGTGCTGCAGGACGGCGAGGTCGAGATGGTGGGCGCGTGGAATGGCCGCATCCAGGCCGCGATGGCCGAGAAGGAGGGTCGCGGCGGCCCGCTCGGCATCACCTTCGACCAGCAGATGCTGGTCTCCGACGCGTGGATGATGCCCAAGGGCGCGCCCAACAAGGACCTCGCGATGAAGGCGCTGGCGATCATGATGCGCCCCGACGCGCAGGCCTCGATCTCCAAGTACATCAACTACGCCCCGGCCAACGCCAAGGGCTACGACACCGGCATCATCACGCCGGAGATGGCCGCGGGGCTCCCCAACTCGCCGCAGAACGTCGGCAAGGGCTTCACCCTCGACGTCGACTGGTGGGTGAAGAACAACGACGAGATGGTGAAGCGCTTCGACGCGTTCATGCAGCGCTGAACCACGGCTGGACGGCCGTCCCGGCGCCTGGCGCCGGGGCGGCCGCGCCACATCCGGGACACGGGAGGCGGCCATCGGCGAGGCATCCGGCGGGGAGCGCGGCAGCGGGCTCCCGATCTCCATCACTGGCATCGGCAAGGCCTACGGCGCCTTCAAGGCGCTCGACGACGTCAGCCTCGACGTCGCGAGCGGCGAGTTCCTGACGCTGCTCGGGCCCTCGGGCTCCGGCAAGACGACGCTTCTCATGGTGCTCGCCGGGTTCCAGCGCCCGGATTGCGGGCGCATCCGCTTCGGCGACGACGACGTCACCCTCGCGCCGCCGCACAAGCGCGGCGTCGGCATGGTGTTCCAGAACTACGCGCTCTTCCCGCACATGGACGTCGCGGGAAACCTCGGCTACCCGCTGCGCCTGCGCGGCCTCGGCAGGTCCGAGATCGAGGAGCGCGTGCGCCGCGCCCTCGACATGGTGCAGCTCGCGGGCCTCGGCGGCCGGCAGGTCGACCAGCTCTCCGGCGGGCAGCGCCAGCGCGTCGCGCTCGCGCGCGCGATCATCTTCGAGCCGCGGATCCTGCTGATGGACGAGCCGCTCTCCGCGCTCGACAAGAAGCTGCGCGAGGAGATGCAGATCGAGGTGCGGCGCCTGCATCGCCGCCTCGGCATGACCACGGTCTACGTGACGCACGACCAGCGCGAGGCGCTGACCATGTCCGACCGCGTGGCGGTGATCGACAAGGGCAGGTTCCGCCAGCTCGGCGGGCCGCGCGAGATCTACGAGCGCCCGGGCAGCCGCTTCATCGCGGAGTTCATCGGCGAGTCGAGCTTCCTGCCGGTCGAGCTGCGCGGCGGCGAGGCCTGGGCCGGAGGCGCGCGGCTGGCGCTGGCGGGCGGCGTGCCGGCCATGGCGTCCCCGCTCCTCGTGCTGCGGCCGGAGAAGCTGCGCGTGCTCGCCCCGGGCGAGGATGGCGCGGGCCTCAACGTCCTGCGCGGCCGCGTGGCCGAGCTCGTCTACCAGGGCGAGAGCACGCTCTTCTACGTCGAGCTGCCCGGCGGCGCGCGCATCGCCGCGCGCCAGGCGGCGAGCGCCTCGGCCCCCGCGCTGCCGGGCATCGGCGGCGAGGTCGCCCTCGCCCTCGCGCCGGCCGACACCATCCTCGTCCCCGACGGCGCATGACGGCCGCGGCGGCGCAGGGCCCCAACGCCGCGGAGCTGCGCGCCGACGCGCGGCGCGAGCGCCTGCTGCTCGGCGCCCTCGCCGCGCCCGGGCTGCTGCTCATCGGCGTCGTCGCGCTGGCGCCGATCGCATGGCTGTTCTGGCTCTCGGTGCGCAAGGGCGACGCCTACACGCTCGAGCACTACGCGCGCCTGTTCCACTCCAGCTACGCGTACTCGCTGCAGACCACCTTCGAGCTCACCTTCCTGGTGACCGCGGCCTGCGCGCTGCTCGGCTACCCGCTCGCCTACATGATCGCGCAGGCGCGCCAGCGCACGGCGGCGATCCTGCTGCTCTTCGTGCTCTTCCCCGTCTGGACCTCGCTGCTCGTGCGCTGCTACGCATGGCTCGTCCTGCTGCAGCGGCGCGGCCTCGTGAACACTTGGCTGTCGGACGCCGGGCTGATCGACCTGCCGCTGCTCCTCGTCCACAACTTCACCGGCACGACCATCGGCATGGTGCACATCATGCTGCCCTTCATGGTCCTGCCGCTCTACGCCACGATGCGCGCGATCGACCGCGACTACGTGCGCGCCGCCGCCAACCTCGGCGCGACGCCGAGCCAGGCCTTCCGCCACGTCTACGTTCCGCTGTCCCTGCCAGGGCTCGCCGCGGGGATCATCATCGTCTTCATCCTCTGCCTCGGATTCTACGTCACGCCCGCGCTGCTCGGCGGCGGCCGCGTCATGACCTGGTCGATGCAGATCGAGCGCAACGTCACCTACCACTCGGACTGGGGCGCCGCCTCGGCGCTGGGCGTGGTGCTGCTGGCGATGGCGCTCGCCATCTTCTGGGCGGTCGGCAGGGTCATCGGCTTCAACCGCATCCTCGGGGGGCGCTGATGCTCGGCCGGCCCGCCACCGAGACCCAGATCACCCATGCAAGGCGCCTCTGGCTCTATGCCCTCGGCGGACTCGTGCTGTTCTTCCTCGTGCTGCCGAGCCTGATCGTCGTGCCGCTCAGCTTCTCGGACACGCGCTTCCTGCAGTTCCCCCCGCCTGCCTATTCCACGCGCTGGTACGAGGCCTATTTCGGCTCGCGCGAGTGGCGGCAGGCGACCTGGATCTCCTTCGCGGCCGCCTTCCTGACGACCGTCCTGTCGACGGCGCTCGGCACGCTGGCCGCCTATTCCCTGCACACCATGTCCGGGCGCGCGCCCCGCGTGCTCTACGCCTTCTTCATGATGCCGCTGATCGTGCCGGCGATCCTGGTCGCGATCGGCACCTTCCTGCTCTACGCGCAGCTTGGCCTCAACAACACCATGACGGGCATCGTGCTGGCGCATTCCACGATGGCGATCCCGCTGGTGGTCATCACCGTCGCCTCGGGCCTGAAGTCCTACGACATGAACCAGGAGATGGTCGCGCGCAGCCTCGGCGCCAGCCGGCCGCGCGCCTTCCTGACCGTGACGCTGCCGCAGATCAGGATCCCGGTGGTGACCGCCGCCCTGCTGGCCTTCATCACCTCGCTGGACGAGGTGACGATCTCGCTCTTCGTCGCCGGCGGCGACTACGCGACCATGACCAAGCGCATGTTCAACGCGCTGCGCGACGAGATCGACCCGACCATCGCGGCCATCTCGACGCTGCTCGTCGCGCTGTCGGTGGTGCTGCTCGCCGCCAGCCAGTTCGCCTCGCGCGGCGAGAAGCGCTGAGCCAGCCCCGCCGGCCTACTTGAACAGCTGCTCCGGAAGCCAGGTCGCGAGGGCGGGGAAGGCCATCACCGCCGCGAGCCCGAGCAGCTGCAGGACGACGAAGGGAACGATGCCGCGGTAGATGTCCATGGTGCCCACGCTCGGCGGCGCGACGCCACGCAGGTAGAACAGCGAGAACCCGAAGGGCGGCGTCAGGAAGGACGTCTGCAGGTTCACGGCGATCATCACGCCGAACCAGACCGGGTCGACGCCCATCGCGAGGATGATCGGGCCGACGATCGGGATGACGATGATCGTGATCTCGACGAAGTCGAGGAAGAAGCCCATCAGGAAGATCACGCCCATGATGGCGAGAAGCGCGCCGTACTTGCCGCCAGGCAGCATCTTCAGGAACTCGTGGACCATGTCGTCGCCGCCGAGCCCGCGGAAGACGAGCGCGAAGAGCGTCGCGCCGATCAGGGTCGCGAAGATCATCGCGGTGATGCTGGTCGTGGCGCGCATCACGCCGTCGAGCACGCCGCGCCGCCAGATCGACAGGAAGGCGACCAGCACGCTCGCCGCGAGCGCCAGCGCGAGCGGCGCCGCGACCATCATGGCGATCCGGTCGCCCATGGGCGGGTTCGAGCGGCCGAGGCGCATGTCGAACTGCGTCGCGAGCGCCACCAGCCCAAGGATCGAGATCGCGGCGACCCAGGCGGGCCAGCGTGGCACGCCCTGCATGCGCAGGCTCGCCAGCAGCGTCGCGCCGACCGCGCCGACGGAGGCCGCCTCGGTCGGCGTCGCCACGCCGCCGATGATCGAGCCGAGCACCGCCACGATCAGGACGATCGGCGGGACGAGCGCGCGCCCCACCTCGCCGAGGCTGACCGGGCGGTCGCTGCGCTCGGCGAGCGGGATCGGCGGCGCGCGATGCGGCAGGAGCGCGGCGAAGGTCGCCTGGTAGGCGATGTAGAGGGCGACCAGCAGCAGGCCGGGGACCATCGAGCCGGCGAAGAGCTCGCCGACGCTCACCGTCTCGACCGAGAACTTGCCTTGCGCGAACTGCGCCTGCTGGTAGGCCGCGGACAGCACCTCGCCGAGGATCACCATCACGGTCGAGGGCGGGATGATCTGGCCAAGCGTGCCCGCCGCGCAGATCGTGCCGCAGGCGAAGGCCGGGTCGTAGCCGCGGCGCAGCATGCTCGGCAGCGCCATCAGCCCCATCGTGACGACGGTCGCGCCGACGATGCCCGTGGAGGCCGCGAGCAGCGCGCCGACGATCGAGACCGAGATCGCGAGGCCGCCGGGCATGGCGCCGAAGACCCGGCCCATGGCCTCGAGCAGTTCCTCGGCGATCTTCGAGCGCTCGAGCATGATGCCCATGAACACGAAGAGCGGGATCGCGATCAGCACCTCGCTCGTCATCGTGCCGTAGATGCGCGGCGGCAGCGCGCCGAGCAGCTCGGGCGCCAGCGCGCCCATCGCCCAGCCGAGGCCGCCGAAGACGAGCGCGCAGCCCGTCAGGATGAAGACGACCGGGAAGCCGGTGAGGATCGCGAAGCACAGCGTCGCGAACATCAGGAGGTCGAGGATGCCGCCGAGGCCGCTCACTTGCCGGCCTCCTCGCCGCTATGGCCGCCCTCGAAGACGCGGACCTCGCGCCCCGCGAGGACCATCGCCGCCTTGATGGCGGTCGCGATGCCCTGCAGCAGCAGGAGCCCGGCGAAGAGCGGGATCGTGGTCTTGAGCAGGTAGACGAAGGGAAGGCCGCCCACGAACATCGGCCCCTCGCGCATCTTCCACGAGGCGCCGACGAAGCCCCAGGAGAACCAGAGCACGAGCGCGCAGAAGGGGAGCACCGCGACCAGCGTGCCCACCAGGTCGACCAGCGCGCGGCCGCGCGGCCCGAAGCCGGCGTAGATGACGTCGACGCGCACGTGGCCGTCGTGCAGGAACGTGTAGCCGATCGTCAGCATGAAGAGCGTGGCGTGGATGTAGATCACGCTCTCCTGCATCGCGATGAAGCTCGTGCCGAAGAGGTAGCGCAGCACGACGACCGCGAACTGGACGAGGACGAGCAGGGCGGCCAGCCACATCAGCCGCCGGCCGACCTGCTCGTTGATCCAGTCGCAGGCGCGCGCG
>JBEGVV010000053.1:0-8127 GCA_041178225.1 Pseudomonadota bacterium
CGCACACGACCTGAGGCCCGCGCTCTCGGCCCGCATCCGCTCGTGCTTCTTCGACTACAAGTTCACCGAGGCGGAGAAGCGCGAGTTCAACGGCGAGGACCGCTACGTCCCGATCACCTACAAGGAGCACTGGGGCGTCGTGCGCGAGGTCGCGGAGAAATCCGGCACGCCCTTCAACAAGGCCGCCTACGACGCCGAATCCAGGCGCGAGGCCGACGCCCTCGCGAGGCGCCAGCAGCAATCCCAGCCCCCCGCCGCGCCGAAGCCTTAGGCGGGGGGCGACGCGACGAGGCCTGGCCCCGCCGGGCTGGTCAGCGCAAGTCCGCCTGGAACGCGGTCGGCACGAACTGGACATGGGCGGCGTGCGCGCGCGCCGACCCTCTCGTCAGGCGTAGCGGATCGCCAGGTCGCCGACGCCCTCGACATGGCCCTCGACGAGGTCGCCCGCGACGACCGGGCCGACGCCCTCGGGCGTGCCGGTGAAGACGAGGTCGCCGGGCTGGAGCTCGACGAGGCCGGAGAGATAGGCCAGCGTCTCGGGCACGCTCCAGATCATGTCCGAGAGGTCGCCGGACTGCCTGGTCTTGCCGTTGACCTTCACCCAGATCGCGCCCTTGGACGGGTGGCCGATGCGCGAGGCGGGCTGGATCGCCGTGACCGGCGCGGAGCGGTCGAAGCCCTTGCCCATGTCCCAGGGCTTGCCGCCGGCCTTGGCCGCGTTCTGCAGGTCGCGCCGCGTCATGTCGAGGCCGGTGGCGTAGCCATAGACGAGGTCCATGACCCTGTCGGCCGGCACGTTCGCCCCGCCGCCCTTGAGCGCGACGACCAGCTCGATCTCGTGGTGCAGGTTCTTCGTCGCCTGCGGGTAGGGCAGGGTGGCGCCGTGCATCACGATCGCGTCGGCCGGCTTCATGAAGAAGAACGGATCCTCGCGCGTCGGGTCGCCGCCCATCTCGCGGGTATGCGCCGCGTAGTTGCGCCCGACGCAGTAGATGCGGCGCACCGGGAAGCGGCCGGACTCGCCCGCGACGGGGATCGAGGGAATGGACCAGCCGGGGATGACGGTCGACATGGCTTTCACGTGTCCGTGGCTCGTTGCGGGATGTCGGGCGCGGCCCCCGCGCCCCGGGCGGGCTTATGCCAGAACCAGCGCCCCGTCGCATTGACTTGCGGCCGGGCGGGGTACATGACGTCGCCGTGGTTCCCAGGCCCGCATCGCCGCCGCGCCTCCTGCGCGCGCTGAGGTCGCGCGAATGGCGCGCGCTTCTGCTTGCCTTCGCGCTGCTCTCGGCCTGGGGCCAGGCGCTGCTTCCGTCCCATGCCGGGATCCCGCACGCCGTCGCGCCGCATGCCGCGCCGCCGGCCGGCGCCGCGCTCTGCGTCGCGGAGGACGGCGCCGCGCAGCCCGGCTCCGCGCCGGCCGGCGAGGCCTGCCCCTATTGCAGGCTGCATGCCCTCGGCGTCGACATCCCGCCGCCGCCATCGCTGCCTGCGCCGCCGCCTCGCGCGACGCAGGCCGATGCCGCGCCGCCTCGCGCGGCGCCCGCCACCCTCTCCATCGACCGCCCGCGGCTGCGCGGGCCTCCGATCGCTCCAGGACTTCCGCACTGAGACACGCGGCCAGCCGGCCGCGTCCCGTCGCGTTTTCCCGGAGCATCAGATGACGAACCGACCCGGGCTGGCCCGCATCGCGGCAGCCCTCCTCGCCACCGCCTTCCTGTCCACCGCCTTCCTTGCCGCGGGCGTGCCGCCGGCGCGCGCGCACGACTACTCGCAGGGCGACCTGCGCATCGGCCATCCCTGGACGCGCGCGACCGCGCCCACGGCGAAGGTCGGCGCGGGATACATGACGATCGCCAATCGCGGCGTGGCGCCGGATCGCCTCGTCTCCGCCTCGACCGAGGCCGCGGGCCGGGTGGAGATCCACGAGATGCGCATGGAGGGCGGCGTGATGCGCATGCGCGAGCTCGCGGGCGGCATCCAGGTCCCTGCCGGCGCCGAGGTCGCGCTCAAGCCGGGTGGCAACCACCTCATGCTGATGGACCTGCGCGCACCGCTGAAGCAGGGCGCGTCGGTCCCCGTCGTGCTCGTCTTCGAGCGCGCCGGGCGCGTCGAGGTCGAGCTCAAGGTCGAACCGCCTGGCGGCCCGGCCGGAGGCGCGCATGGCCATGGCCACGGCGCCGGCACGCGCGCGCCGGCGCACAACCACTGACGGGGCCGGGGCGATGCGCGCGCTGCGGATCCTGCGCCATGCCGCCTGGGCGCTCGTCGCCCTGCTCGGCCTCGCCGCGCTCGCGGCCACGCTGGGCTGGTTCGGCGCGGACGGGCCGGCCTCGCGCCGGCCCGCCCTGGTCGCCGCGCCTTCGATCGGCGGTCCCTTCGCGATGCGCGACGCCGCCGGCGTCGCGTTCGGCGAGCGCGACCTCGTGGGCCGGCCGTCCCTGATCTTCTTCGGCTTCACCCACTGCCCGGACATCTGCCCGACGGCGATGTCCGACATCGCGGGATGGATGAAGGAGCTCGGCGCGAAGGCCGACGAGCTGCAGGTCCTGTTCGTCACCGTCGATCCGGAGCGCGACAGGCCGGCGGAGCTCGCCGCCTACGCCGCGATGTTCGACCCGCGCATCCGGCCGCTCGTCGGCACGGAGGCCGAGCTCGCCGCGATGGCGAAGGCCTGGCGCGTCTACTACAGGCGCGTTCCGCTCTCCGGCGGTGGCTACACGATGGACCACACGGCGACGATGTACCTCGTCGGCCGCGACGGACGCTTCGCGGGCACGATCGACCCGCGCGAGCCTGGCGACACCGCCATCGCGAAGCTCCGGCGCGTGCTCGCCGGGGGCTGAGGCCTCAGCGCTTGAGCCGCTCCATCGCGTCGACCAGCGCGGCGCGGATGCCAGGCTCCATCGCCGAGTGGCCCGCGTCGGGCACGACGACGTAGCGCGCCTCGGGCCAGGCGCGGGCGAGGTCGTCGGCGGACATGATCGGGCAGACCATGTCGTAGCGGCCCTGCACGATCGTCGCGGGGATGTGCCGGATGCGGCCGACATCCTCGAGCAGCTGGCCCTCGCGCAGGAAGCTGCCATGCGCGAAGTAGTGCGCCTCGATGCGCGCGAGGCCGAGCGCCTTGGCGTCCTCGCCGAAGCTCGCGACGGTCTCCGGGCTCGGCATCAGCGTCGAGCAGCTGCCCTCGTAGGTGCTCCAGGCCCGCGCCGCGGGCAGGTGCACCGCGGGGTCCGGGTCGACGAGGCGCCGCAGGTACGAGCCCAGCACGTCGCCACGCTCGGCAGGCGGGAGGAAGCCCGAGAAGGCGCGCCACGCCTCCGGGAAGACATGGCGGGCCCC
Organism: Pseudomonadota bacterium; assembly: GCA_041178225.1. Taxonomy (GTDB): domain Bacteria; phylum Pseudomonadota; class Alphaproteobacteria; order CACIAM-22H2; family CACIAM-22H2; genus CAIOSQ01. The sequence continues at coordinate 3,346 of JBEGVV010000053.1, forward strand.
GTCGAGGAACCAGTCGAGCTCCGCCTTGCGGCTCATGAAGATGCCGCGCATCACCAGCGCGCGGACGCGGTCGGGATGCGCCTGCGCGTAGGCGAGCGCGAGGGTCGAGCCCCAGGAGCCGCCGAAGACGATCCAGGACTCGATGCCGCGCGCGCGGCGCAGCGACTCGATGTCGGCGACGAGGTGCTGCGTCGTGTTGTCCTCGATCGAGCCATGCGGGGTGGAGCGCCCGGCGCCGCGCTGGTCGAAGATCACGATGCGGAAGGCGGCGGGGTCGAAGAAGCGGCGATGCGCGGGCGCCGCGCCGGCGCCCGGCCCGCCATGCAGGAAGACGACCGGGATGCCGTCCGGGTTGCCCGACTCCTCCCAGTACATGCGGTGGGTCCCGTCGAGCGCGAGCATGCCGGAGGCGTGGGGCTCGATCGGGGGATGGAGGTCGAAGCGGCGGCCGGGATCGGGTGCGGGCATGGCGCGCGGACTGTCGTCGCGGCGCCTGCCGCGGTCAACCCCGAAGCCGGGCGGTACCGCGCGCGGGCTTGACCTCGCCGGCGGGCGCGGGAACGCTGGCGCGGCCATGAGACCGCGCGCCCTCGCATTCCTCGCCTTGCTCGCCGCGTCCTGCGCGCTCGGCGGCTGCAGCGCCAACCCGGCCACCGGGTCGCGCAGCTTCACCGCCTTCATGTCGCCCGAGGAGGAGGCACGGCTCGGGCGGCAGGAGCACCCGAAGATCGTCGCGCAGTTCGGCGGCGAGCACGGCGACCAGAGGCTCCGGGCCTATGTCTCGCGGCTCGGCGACGCGCTGGCGGCGCGCTCGGAGATGCCCGGCCTCGAATGGCGCTTCACCATCCTCGACTCCGACGTGGTGAACGCCTTCGCGCTGCCCGGCGGCCATGTCTACGCGACGCGCGCGCTGCTCGCGCTCGCGTCGAGCGAGGCCGAGCTCGCGGGCGTGCTCGGCCACGAGATCGGCCATGTCACCGCGCGCCACACCGCGCAGCGCTATTCATCCGGCGTGCTGGCGCAGGCCGGCACCACCGCCGCCACGATCCTCGGCGGCGTGTTCCTCGGCAGCGCCGGCGCGCAGCTGGCGCAGAGCACGGTGGGCGGCACGGCGCAGCTGGCGCTCGCCGGATACAGCCGCGACCAGGAATTCGAGGCCGACACGCTGGGCGTGCGCTACCTCGCGCGCGGTGGCTACGACACCGCGGCGATGGCCTCGTTCCTCGCGAAGATGCAGATGGAATCCGCGCTGCAGGCCGAGCTCGCCGGAAGGCCGGGCGCTGGCGACGAGTTCAGCCTGCTGCAGAGCCATCCGCGCACGCCCGATCGCGTGCGCCAGGCGCGCCAGGCGGCCGGCGTCGCCGACGACGCGCCGGACGCGCGCGTCGGCGAGGACGAGTACCTCTCCGCGATAGACGGCCTGCCCTGGGGCGGCGACGCGCGCAACGGCTTCGTGCGCAACGAGTCCTTCGTCCATCCCGCGCTGCGGCTGCGCTTCTCGGTGCCCCGCGGCTTCCGCATCGTCAACGGCGACAGCGCGGTCATCGCCTCGGGCCCGGGCGGCGGGCGCATCCTCTTCGACCGCGACGCGCGCGCGCCGCGCGGCCAGCTCGCCGCCTATCTCGCCCAGGCCGGGTTCCAGCAGGCGCGGCCGGCCACGATCGGCGGCCTGCCGGCGGCGTCGGGCGCGGGCAGGCTGCGCACGCAGTCGGGCCAGGTGCTGGACATCTCGGTCGTGCTGGTGGAGGGCGCGGACGCGGTCTGGCGCTTCCGCTTCCTGTCGCCGCCGGAGTCCAGCGCCGCGCTGGGCCCGGAGTTCGGGCGCACCGCGCAGTCCTTCCGGCAGATGTCGCCGGCCGAGGCGTCGGCGGCGAGGCCCTTCCGCATCCGCGTGCTGCGCGCGGGCGCCGGGGACACGCAGGAGACGATGGCGCGGCGGATGGCGGTGGCCGACCTGCCGCTGCGCCGCTTCCAGGTCCTGAACGGGCTGGATCCGGGCGAGCCGCTCAGGGCGGGCCGCCGCTACAAGGTGATCGCGGACTGACCGGCGCCGCGCCGCCCGCCGGTCAGGCCGGCAGGACGGCGTCGAGCTCGGCGCCAGCGCGACGCTCGAGCGCCGCGCGCAGCTTGCCCATCGCGCGCGCCTCGAGCTGGCGCACGCGCTCCTTGCTGACGCCGAGCTCGCGGCCGAGTTCCTCCAGCGTCACGCCCTCGTCGCGCAGGCGACGCTCGGCGATGATCGTGCGCTCGCGCGGGCTGAGCTCGCCGATCGCCTCGGAGAGCCACTTCAGGCGCAGGCGGCGGTCGTGCGCCTCCATCGTCGTCGCCTCGGGGCCGGGGCGGTCGTCGACCAGGAAGTCCTGGACCTCGACCTCCTGGTCCTCGCCGACGCCGGCGTTGAGCGACTGGTCGGACGCGGCGAGGCGGCCTTCCATGTCGGCGACGTCCTTGAGGGTGACGCCGAGCTCGGTGGCGATGCGCTGGCGCTGCTCGGGCGTGAGCTGGGCGGGCCCGGCGCCGTTGTCGATGCGCGCGCGCAGGCGGCGCAGGTTGAAGAACAGCGACTTGTGGGCCGCGGTGGTGCCCGTGCGCACGATCGACCAGTTGCGCAGGATGAAGTCCTGCATCTGCGAGCGGATCCACCAGGCCGCGTAGGTGGAGAAGCGCACCTCGCGCTCCGGCTCGAAGCGCGCCGCGGCGTGCATCAGGCCGAGATTGCCCTCCTGGATCAGGTCGCCGAAGGGCAGGCCGTAGTGGCGAAAGCGCGTCGCGGTGGCGATCACCAGCCTCGTGTAGGCGTTGATCAGCTCGTGCAGCGCGGTCTGGTCGCCGGTCTCGCGCCAGGAACGGGCGAGCTCGAATTCGCGCTCGCGCGTCAGCAGCGCGCGTTTCATGGCACCGCGCACGAAGTTCAGGGTAGCTCCGTGGATGGCATCGTCGGCGTGCGCCATGGCCTTGCCCCTCGACCTTGTGACCCACCTCTTACGGGCTGTTCACCCCAGCGGATCACTCGGGATTCCCCCTGCCGGCCGGAGGGGAAAGGCTCAGGCCTCGATGCGGTCGACGACCTCCCCCTGGGCGCTCAGGCAGAGCGCGGTCAGCGCGCCGCCGAAGCCGCAGCCTGAATCGGCCGTGACGGCGAAGGGCGTCTCCACGATCCCGCCATGGGCGGGGTCGTAGCCGCGCACGACCCGGTCGAACTCCCCGAAGGGCCGGTCCCAGCGCCCGAAGCCCGGCGCCCCCCACCAGAGCGTGTCGCCCTGGCTGGCGAGCGGGCGGCTTGGGTCGACCCCGGCATGGACGAGCAGGACCCGCGACTCCTCGTCATAGGCGGCGCGGCGCAGGGCGGAGAGGAAGTCGCGATGGCCGGGCCGGGCGGCGATCGCCCCGCGGATGCCCGCCGTCCAGCGCGAGAGCGAGAGCGTGCCGTCGCGCGCCGCGGCGAGGCCGCGCCGCGGGTCGAGGCCGTAGGCGGCGAGGGTGGCGCCGAGGCCCTGGCCGAGCATCCAGTCGAGCACCTCGCGCGGGTTGACGGCGAACTGCACCTGCAGGAGCTTCTGCCACATCTCCTCCTGGCCGCCGCGCAGGTAGACGATGTCGGCCGCGAACATGCCCGGCAGGGCGAGCGCGCGGCGGCGGAAGTCGAGGAGTTCCTCGACCGTGCCGCCCACGTCCGGGCCCCGGCCCAGGTAGTTGCCGAGGTAGACGATGCGGTCGCCGGGGAGGGCGAAGCGCCCGGCAAGCATGTCGTGCAGCGCCGCGAGGCGCGCCGCCTCGCCATGAATCGCACCGACCGCCCAGATCCGGCGCGTCTTCCTGAGGATCGCGAATTTCTGCGACTCGGCCATTGCTGCGGGGGCAAGGTCGCAGCGCGCGCCGCGGCGGCGCAAGCGCTCCCGGAGGAGGGGGCGGGCGCCGCGCGCGCCCCGCCCCGCCTCAGGCGGCCTTGAGCATCGCCTCGAGGCGCTGGGTGGCGACGTCCTCGGCGATCTTCTCCACCGCCGCGAATTCGCGCGACAGGCGGTCGAGCGCGGCCTGGTACATCTGGCGCTCGCTGAAGGACTGGTCCGGCTGGCCGGCGTTGCGGTGCAGGTCCCGCACCACCTCGGCGATCTGGCGCGGGTCGCCGGAATTGATCTTCGCCTCGTATTCCTGCGCGCGGCGCGACCACATCGTGCGCTTGATGCGCGAGCGGCCCTTGAGCGTCAGCAGCGCGGTCTGCATCTCCTTCTTGGTCGAAAGCTTGCGCAGCCCGGAGGTCTTCGCCTTGGCGACGGGGACGCGCAGCGTCATCCGGTCCTTCTCGAACTGGATGACGAGGAGGTTGAGCTTCTGGCCCGCGATCTCCTGGGCCTCGATGCCGGTGATCCGGCCCACGCCGTGGGTCGGGTAGACGACGAGGTCCTCGACCTCGAAACCGATGTCCATCGTGTCCTTCGCTGGCTTGCGCATCGACAGCTGCACTCCGTTGCCTCTGTGTCCTCGCGTCTTCCGGGAACCCACCCGGAACTGGAAAGGGAGCCGCGCCTGTCGCGGGTCCGAGGCGGCAGCGCCGCCCGCCCGGCCGCAAGGAAGCCGGGCATCGCCCCGTGGGAGGCGAATGGTGAGCATCCTACCACGTCCGGGGCCGGAAATAAACGCCCAAGGCGCCCTAAGGCGCTGAAAAGACAGGAGAAGCGCTGGGGTAGCCAGCGCCGGGAGCGGTCAGCGCGCGCCGGGCTCGGGCTTGAAATGCTTGGCGAATTTGTCCGGGACGCCCTTCCACTGGTCGGCATCCTCGGG
>JBEGVV010000054.1:0-5204 GCA_041178225.1 Pseudomonadota bacterium
GCAGGGCATCGCGCGCACGTTCCAGAACATCGCGCTGTTCCGCGGCATGTCGACCCTCGACAACATCATGACCGGGCGGCTGCTGCGGATGAAGGTGCCGTTCTTCTGGCAGATCTGGCGCCACGGGCCGGCGATGCGCGAGGAGATCGAGCACCGCAGGTTCGTCGAGGGGATCATCGAGTTCCTCGAGATCGAGCACATCCGCAGGACGCCGGTCGGGCGCCTGCCCTACGGGCTGCAGAAGCGCGTCGAGCTGGGCCGCGCGCTGGCGATGGAGCCCGAGCTGCTGCTGCTCGACGAGCCGATGGCGGGCATGAACCTCGAGGAGAAGGAGGACATGTGCCGCTTCATCCTCGACGTGGTGAGGCAGTACGGCACGACGATCGCGCTGATCGAGCACGACATGGGCGTGGTCATGGACCTGTCCGACCGCGTCGTGGTGCTCGACTACGGGCGCAAGATCGCCGACGGCACGCCCGCCGAGGTGAAGGCCGACCGGCGGGTCATCGACGCCTATCTCGGCGTCGGGCACTGAGGGGCGCGCGGATGCTCTACAACGTCTTCGTCGACCCCTTCGTGCAGATGGCCGACATGCCCGACCTGCTCGTGCAGGTGCTGTGGGAGGGCACGGTCGCGGGCGTCCTCTACGCGCTGATCGCGCTGGGCTTCGTGCTGATCTTCAAGGCCTCGGGCGTGTTCAACTTCGCCCAGGGCATCATGGTCGTCTTCGCGGGCCTCACGCTGGTCGGCCTGCACGAGAACGGCGTGCCCGCCCTGCTCGCCCTCGTGCTCACCGTCGGCGTGATGTACGCGCTGGCCTGGAGCATCGAGCGCGTCGTGCTGCGCCCGCTGGTCAACCAGCCGGACATCATCCTGTTCATGGCGACGTTCGGGATCACCTACCTGATCATCGGGCTCGGCGAGTTCATCTTCGGCGGCCGGCCCAAGGCGATGATCACCAGCGAGCTCCTGCTGCCGCGCGGCGCCATCGACGTGCAGATGCTGGGCGGCCGCGTCACCTTCCAGAAGCTCGACATCGCCGCCGCGGTGATCGCCGGGCTGATGGTCGCCGCGCTCGCGGTGTTCTTCCAGCGCACGCGCATCGGCCGCGCGCTGCGCGCGGTCGCCGACAGCCACAAGGCGGCGCTCTCGGTCGGCATCTCGCTCAACCAGATCTGGGTCGTCGTGTGGTTCACCGCGGGCCTCGTCGCGCTGGTGACCGGCATCATGTGGGGCGCGCGCTCCGACGTCTCCTTCGGGCTGCAGATCATCGCGCTCAAGGCGCTGCCCGTGCTGATCCTCGGCGGCTTCACCTCGATCCCCGGGGCGATCGTCGGCGGCCTGATCATCGGCGTCGGCGAGAAGATCGGCGAGTTCTACTGGGGGCCGCTGGTCGGCAGCGGCATCGAGAGCTGGCTCGCCTACCTGATCGCGCTGGCCTTCCTGCTGTTCAGGCCGCAGGGCCTGTTCGGCGACAAGATCATCGAGCGGATCTGAGGGGAGTCGCGCGCCGTGTTCTACCGCGAGGCCGGGCAGTTCAAGACCAGCTACGAGGCCGACATGGCCGTCTTCCCGATCCGCCAGGACCGGATCGGGCTCGCGATCATCCTCGTGGCGGCGGTCGCGCTGCCGCCCTTCCTCGATTCCTTCGTCGTCGGCACCGTGCTGGTCCCGTTCCTGGTCTTCTCGCTCGCCGCGACCGGGCTCAACCTGCTGACCGGCTACACGGGACTGCTGTCGCTCGGCACCGGGGCGTTCATGGGGGTGGGCGCCTACGCCTGCTACAAGCTGACGACGATCTTCCCGGGCGTGAACATCCTCGTCTGGATCCTCGCCTCGGGTTTCTTCTCCGCCGCGATCGGCGTCGTCTTCGGCCTGCCGAGCCTGCGCATCAAGGGCTTCTACCTCGCGGTCGCGACGCTGGCGGCGCAGTTCTTCCTCGAGTGGTGCTTCGTGCGCATCCCCTGGCTGTTCAACTACAACCTCTCCGGGGCGATCGAGGCGCCGTCGCGCAGCGTCTTCGGCATCCCGATCGTCGGCGCGAGCGCGACGCCGCTGGCGCGCTACTACGCGATCCTCGCGATCGTCGTGGCGCTGACCTGGATCGCCTCGAACATCGTCCACGGGCGGGTCGGCCGCGCGTGGATGGCGGTGCGCGACATGGACATCGCCGCCGAGCTGATGGGCATCAGGCTGCTGCGCGCCAAGCTGCTCGCCTTCGCCGTGTCGTCCTTCTACTGCGGCGTCGCTGGCGCCGCGATGATGTTCCTGTGGTACGGCGGCGGCGAGGCCAAGGACGCGTTCTCGATCAACCTGTCCTTCACGATCCTCTTCATGATCATCATCGGCGGGCTCGGCAGCCTGCTCGGCGCCTTCCTCGGCGCGGCGCTGCTGCACCTCGTCCCGATCTTCCTGAAATTCGGGCTGCCCGAGCTGGGCATCCCGATCGGCGGCGCCACCGCCGAGCACCTGACCCACATCCTGGTCGGCGCGCTCATCGTCTTCTTCCTCATCGTCGAGCCGCACGGCCTCGCGCGGCTCTGGGCGACGACGAAGCAGAAGCTGCGCGCCTGGCCCTTCCCGTACTGACCGGAAGGGCGGCCGGCCGGGATGGCGGCGTCAGCATCGCGTCGACGGAACAAGCCTCGGCCAGCCCGGCCCGGCGCTCCGCGACGAAGAGGGAGGTGACACCATGTCGATGAGGAAATTCGCGCTCGGGGCCGCCGCGGCGGCCGCGCTCGGCGCCCTGGCGCCGGCACCGGCCGTCGCCCAGGACACGATCTACGTGCCGCTGCTGTCCTACCGCACCGGGCCCTTCGGCGGCTCGGGCGTGCCGATCGCGGACGGCATGCACGACTACCTTCGCATGCTCAACGAGCGCGACGGCGGAATCGGCGGCGCGCGCCTCGTGATCGAGGAATGCGAGACCGGCTACGACACCAAGAAGGGCGTCGAGTGCTACGAGGCGATCAAGGGCAAGAACCCGGTCGTCGTGAACCCCTACTCGACCGGCATCACGCTGCAGCTGATCCCGAAGGCGCATGTCGACAAGATCCCGATCCTGTCGATGGCCTATGGCCTCTCGGCCGCGGCGGTGGGCGACACCTTCCCCTGGATCTTCAACCCGCCCGCGACCTACTGGGACGGCGCCTCGGTGTTCATCCGCCACGTCGCCGAGCGCGAGGGCGGCTTCGACAAGCTCAGGGGCAAGAAGATCGGCCTGCTGCACCTCGACGCGCCCTTCGGCAAGGAGCCGATCCCGCTGCTCGAGACCTTCGCGAGGGAATACGGCTTCGAGCTGAAGCTCTACCCGGTCCCCGCCGACAAGATGCAGGACCAGGCCTCGCAGTGGCTGGCGATCCGCCGCGACCGCACCGACTGGATCTACAACCAGGGCTGGGGCGCGATGAACCCGACCGCGGTCAAGGAGGCGGCGAAGAACAACTACCCGATGGACAAGCTGGTCGGCGTCTGGTGGGCCGGCGGCGACGACGACGCGCGCGGCGGCGAGGCGGGCGGCAAGGGCTACAAGTCGCTCAACTTCCACGGCGTCGGCGCCGACTTCCCGGTCATCCGCGACATCCAGAGGCACGTCGTGGACAAGGGCCTGTCCAAGTTCCCGAAGGACAAGATCGGCGAGAACCTCTACAACCGCGGCGTCTACAACTCGATGCTGATCGCCGAGGCGATCCGCACCGCGCAGCAGCTCACCGGCAAGAAGGTTGTGAACGGCGAGGACGTGCGGCGCGGCTTCGAGAACCTCGACATCACCGAGGCGCGGCTGAAGGAGATGGGCATGGAGGGCTTCGCGGCCCCGGTGCGCATCACCTGCGGCGACCACAACGGCCACCACAAGGTCTACGTCGCCCAGTGGGACGGCCAGAAGTGGACGCGCGGCTCCGACTGGATGTCGCCGATGTCGGACAAGGTCCGCCCGCTGCTCGAGGCGGCGGCGAAGGACTTCGCCGAGAAGAACAACTGGCCCAAGCGCAGCGAGGCCTGCGACAAGCGGTCCTGAGGCGGCGCGGGGGCGGCCGGCGCGTGCCGGCCGCCCCCGTTTCCCCCGGCGCCACGACGAGGAAGCGCGCATGAGCGACACGGCGACGCCGATCCTGTCGGTGAACAACATCGAGGTCATCTACGACCACGTCATCCTGGTGCTGAAGGGCGTCTCGCTCGCGGTGCCGGAGGGCGGCATCGTCGCGCTGCTCGGCGCCAACGGCGCGGGCAAGACGACGACGCTCAAGGCGGTCTCCAACCTGCTGCGCGCCGAGCGCGGCGACGTCACCAAGGGCTCGATCGAGTTCCGCGGCGAGCGCATCGACCGGCTCTCGCCCAACGAGCTCGTGCGCAAGGGCGTCATCCAGGTCATGGAGGGCCGCCACGTCTTCGGCCACCTGTCGATCGAGGAGAACCTGCTGACCGGCGCCTACACGCGCCGCGACGGCCGGGCCGCCATCGCCCGCGACATGGAGATGGTCTACGGGTACTTCCCGCGCCTGCGCGAGCGGCGCGCCAGCCAGGCGGGCTACACCTCGGGCGGCGAGCAGCAGATGTGCGCCATCGGCCGCGCGCTGATGAGCCGCCCCTCCACGATCCTGCTCGACGAGCCGTCGATGGGCCTTGCCCCGCAGCTGGTCGAGGAGATCTTCGAGATCGTCCGCAAGCTCAACGTCGAGCGGAAGGTGAGCTTCCTGCTCGCCGAGCAGAACACCAACATCGCGCTGCGCTACGCGCACTACGGCTACATCCTCGAGAACGGGCGCGTCGTGCTCGACGGCGCCGCCGAGGCGCTGCGCGGCAACGAGGACGTCAAGGAGTTCTACCTCGGCCTCGGCGCCGCCGGCCGCAAGAACTTCCGCGAGGTCAAGCACTACAAGCGACGCAAGCGCTGGCTGGCATGAGCCGGCGCGCGACCGCAGCGCCCGTGCCGCGGCTGCGCATCGTGCTCGCCAGCGGCGTCGCCATCGGCCCGGGCAAGGTCGACCTGCTCGAGGCGATCGACGCGGCCGGCTCGATCGCCGCCGCGGGACGGCGCCTGTCCATGAGCTACAAGCGCGCCTGGACGCTGGTCGAGGAGCTCAACGCCGCCTTCGCCGGCCCGGTGGTCGAGCGCAGCGCCGGCGGCCGCGCGGGCGGCGGCGCGGCGCTCACCGCGCTCGGGCGCGAGGTCGTGCTGCGCTACCGGCGCGTCGAGGCGGCCG
>JBEGVV010000055.1:0-3459 GCA_041178225.1 Pseudomonadota bacterium
CTCGTGCACCTGGTAGCGCGGCAAGAGGCCACGCAGGCCGAGCTCGCGCAGCGCGGCGCGCACCGCGCGCGCGCCATGCCCTCGACGGCGCGCGGCCTCGGGCGTGAAGACGCCACCCACCTCCCAGACCGGGCCCCAATTCGCGAAGGCGAAGCAGGTGGCGAGCGGCGCATCCTCAGGGCCGGCGATGCTGGCGAAGGCGCGCCCGTCCGCGAGCATCGGCTCGAGCCAGTCGCGCGCATGGTCCTGCGCGGCGAAGAGCGCGAAGGCCGCCTCGCCGGGCGCGCGCGAGACGCGCACGTCGGGCTCCGGCGCGAGCTGCGCGAGGTCCGCCGGCGGCGCGGTGAAGGAGATCACGCACATCGTGCGCCGCAGCGCGAACGCCTCCGCGACCACCGCGCGGTCCTCCTCGCCCGGAAGCTTGAAGACCAGCGCCTCGCCGCGCGGCACCACGCCGAGCAGCGCGCGCGTGAGGTCGGGTCCGTCGCTGGAGAGCAGCACCACGTGCCTTGCCGCGGGATAGGCGCGCCGGTCCCAGGACGTGGCCGACGCGTCGAGCAGCACGAGGAAGCCATGGCGGTCGCCGTCGCGCACGTGGTGCAGGCGCGCATGCCCGGGATAGGCCTCGAGGTGCTTGAGCAGCACGATGTTGCGGAGCGGGTCGCGGGCGAGGATCTCCTCGCCGGCGGAGACCCCGCGCTGCCGCGGGTCCACGGGCGCTTCAGCCACGCCTGCGCAGCGCCCGCAGGCCGATCACGATCGCGGCGATGATCGAGAGGGAGACGGTCGTGCGCAATTCGGGCGGCAGGCCCTCGAGCCATTCGGTCAGGCGCGCGGCGATGGTCGTCGGGGCGAGCAGCATCGGCGCCCAGACCACGGCCGAGGCCCAGTTGGCGAGGTGGAAGCGCCGGCTCTCCACGCCCAGCGTCCCGGCGATCAGCGGCACGACCACCCGCGCCGGGCCGACGAAGCGCCCGACGAATACGGCCATCGCGCCCCAGCGCTCGAAGAACCCGTGGCCCTTCGCCAGAAGCTCGGGCCTGCGCGCAAGCCAGGGCAGCGCCTCGATCTGGCGCGCGTAGCGCCGGCCCCCCTCGTAGCTCGCCCAGAAGCCGAGGCCCGCGCCGATCGCGCCCCAGGCCGAGAGGGTGAAGAGGTCGAGCACGCCGGCCGTCGCGAGGCTGCCGATGCCGATCAGCAGCACGGTCGCCGGCACGATGGCGCTCACCAGCGCAAGGCATTCGAGGAAGCAGATCGCGAACACGACCGGGCCCGCCCAGTGCGCGTGGGTCTCGACGAAGCGGGTGAAGGGCGCGACCGCGTCCAGGAACAGGCTTTCCATGAGTGCCTCGAGGTGGCTCGGGTTGGCCGCGTTTCAACCGCGCCGGGGCGGCATCGGCGCGCGCGCGCGCGACGGGCGCGCGGGGAGCAGCAGCAGGGCCGCGGCGACGGGCGCCAGCCAGGCGATGCGCGCCTGGTAGCGGTGGTGGGGCTTGGACAGGGCGCCGGTGGCGCAGGCATTGGCGACCAGCGCGACGAGCACCGCCAGCGCGAACGTCGCGCGACGGGCGTCGGCGTCGCGTCGCGCGCGCCAGCCTGCGAAGGCCAGCGCGGCGAGCGACGCGACGAGCACCGGAAGCTGCGGCGGCACCATGGGCAGGAGCGCCTCGCGCAACTCGCCGCGGGCCTGGAGCGAGGCCTCGAAGGCGTCGGCCTCGCGCGCGCCGAAGCCCTCGCGCAGGCGCGTCGCGATCTGGCCGAGCCATTCCGGCCCGAGCGTGTCGCCGGGCTCGACGAGCCAGAACTGCCGCCACGCGTTGCCGGCCATGGCGACCGCGACCTCGAGGGGGCGTTCGCGCAGCGTCGCGGCGACGACCTCGCCGGCCTCGGCCGAGAGCGCGGCGCCGCCAAGGAAGCGCGGCGCGCCGGATGCGTCGCGGTTGACCGGGCTGTCCGGCGACCACAGGAACTCGTCGCTGTCCATCGGCAGCCGGTCGAGCGCGGCGCAGAGCGTCCAGCCCTCGCGCGGGCAATGCGCGCGCAGCGTCGCGGTCGCGGGCCCGTCGTCCTGCAGCCGGGCGAGCATGAAGGTCGCGCCATGGGGCGAGATCGCGACGCGCCCGTGGCCCGCGAGGTTGGTCGCCGCGAGCAGCGCCAGCGCCGCGAGCAGCGGCGCGGCGACGCGATGCGCCTGGACGCGGCGGCGCAACGCGAGGTCGACGCCAAGCGTGGTGGCGACGAGCGCGGCGGCGAGCGGCAGGTGGGAGAGATGCGAGGCGATGGCGAAGGTCGCGAGCGCCGAGAGGTAGAGCCGCTCGCCGCGGCCGAGCCGGCCTGGCGCCAGGCCCAGCATCGCCAGCGCGAGGACAGTGGCCGGCGCGAAGATGTCGGGCATCAGCAGCGCCACCGAGAAGGGCGCGGCGGTGAGGAGCGCGGCGAGGCCGCAGAGCGCGACATGCACCGGCGCGATGGCGCGGCCCAGCGTGCAGCGCTGCAGCAGCCAGAGCAGGTGCGACAGCGCCAGCGCCTGCGCCGCAAGCGGCAGCCAGAGCGTCGATCGCCAGTGGAAGAGATGGAGGAACGGCCCGTAGACCCAGGGCTTGTCCCAGATCATCAGCGGCCCGAGCGTCTGGTGCAGGAAGGCGCCGGTGTCGCTGAACATCAGCGGGTAGCCGTTCGCGAAGGCGGGCCAGGCGAGCAGCGCCGCGCCCGCCGCCACCGCGCCCGCGGCGGCGGCGATTCCCTCGGCCCGCGCGGGCCCTGCGATGGGCGCGATCACGCCTCCGCCTCCGCCGGACGCGCGAAGCCGCCCTCGGCGAGAAGGCGCGAGAACAGGCCCCCGGCCGCGGCGAGCTCCGCGAAGCGCCCCTGCTCGACGATCCGGCCGCCCTCGAGCACGAGGATGCGATCGGCGTCGGCGACGGTGGAGAGGCGATGGGCGATCACGAAGGTCGTGCGGCCCGCGCGCAGCCGGTCGAGGGCGCGCTTGATGCGGCCCTCGGTCTCGCCATCGAGCGCGCTGGTCGCCTCGTCGAGGATCAGGATCGGCGCGTCCTTGAGGATCGCGCGCGCGATGGCGATGCGCTGGCGCTCGCCGCCCGACAGCGACGCGCCGCCCTCGCCGATCGCGAAGCCATAGCCGCCGGGCTTGCGCAGGATGAAGTCGTGCGCCTCGGCCAGGCGCGCCGCCTGCTCGACCTCGGCGTCGCTCGCCGAGGGCCGGCCGACGCGGATGTTCTCGGCGATCGAGCGGTTGAACAGCCCGCCGTCCTGGAACACGACGGCGATGGCGCCGCGCAGGGATTCGAGCGTGGCGTCGCGGACGTCGACGCCATCGACCGTGATCGTGCCCGCGTCGGCGGCGCGGAAGCGCTGCAGCAGGCCCAGCGTCGTCGTCTTGCCCGAGCCGGTCGGCCCGACCAGCGCGACCGTCTCGCCCGCGGCCACCGCGAAGTCGAG
>JBEGVV010000056.1:0-3420 GCA_041178225.1 Pseudomonadota bacterium
CGACGACTGCGTCGTGCTCAGGTAGCTCCGCCCGTACTGGTCCGCCGGGAACAGCACCAGGCCGGACTGCGCCGCGGCAGGCGGCGCGAGCAGAAGGGCGAGGGTCAGGGCAAGGGAGCGAAGCATCCGGTCTCCATGGCACCAGCGGTCTCAAGGGGCAAAGAGGCAAAGCGACAGGGTGCTAGAGGGTCCTCGCCACACGGAACCCGTAGCCACTGCGACGGTTGAACGCGGTGAGCCCAAAGCGATACGCCGAGCGGGAGAGTTCCGGACCGTCGTGCCAAGACCCGCCGCGGAGGCCGCGGTACCGACAATCGCCACTTTGGCGTGCGCTGCCATCCACTGGCGCGCCAGCTTGGCTGGCGTTCCAGCAATCCGCCGTCCACTCCCAGACATTGCCCAGCATGTCGTGAAGGTTAAAGGCGTTCGCCGCGAAACTGCCAACCGGCGCCGTCTGCCTGCTGTCCCAGCGGCTGCCGCAGCCGCCGCAAGTCGCTTGGTTCGCGCCCCGTGTCGCAGCAGCCTCACGCCCCGTCCCAGCCTGCGCGGCGTATTCCCACTCCGCCTCGCTCAGCAACCGATACGGCTTGCCGGTCTTACGCGACAGCCATGCGACATAGGCCTGCGCGTCATCCCAGCTGACATTGATCACCGGCTGCCGTCCGCGGCCCCAGCCCCGATCGTCAGGCCGATGGCTGCATCCGCCCTGCGCGACACAGGCATCCCAATCCTCGAACGTCACCTCGAATTTCCCCACCGCGAAGGGCGCGGCGATGGTGACATCGCGCCCGGAGGCAAGGCGCGTGCTGCCCGCGGGCACCACCACCATCTCCGGGCATTCCGGGCAGTCGCGGAAGCTGCGTGGCGGCTGCGGCCAGATGCCCACGGCGGGCTGGGCGGGCGGTGCGGGCGTGGCTGGAGCGGGCGGCCTCACCGCCGCCGCCATGGCGCCGCGCGCGGCGTCGCGCCTGCCGATGGCCTCCGGCCCCTCCTGCGCGAGGCGCCGCGCGAGGTCGGCGTCGAGATGGCCGGTCTCCGCAAGCCCCCTCGCCTTCTGGTAGGAGCGCAGCGCCGCGCGCGTGCCCGCGCCGATCCTGCCATCCACGCCGCGCGGGTCATGGCCCAGCGCCTCGAGCCAGGACTGGATCGCGCGCAGCTGCTCCGCGGTCAGGCCAAGCGCGGCCTCGGCCGCCGCCAGGTCCGCCGCGGGATCGGGGCGCGCGGCGGGCGCCGCCGCGGGCGGCAGCGCCGCCACGCGCGCGCGCTCCGCGTCGAGCTGCGCCTTCAGGCGATCGACCTCCGCCTTCGCCGCGGCCTCCGCGCGCTCGCGCGCCTGGCGCTCGATCTGCGCGCGGGCGGCGGCGTCCACGGCGGCGGGGCGCCGGTCCTCGCGCGCCTGCGCCTCGGCGATGCCCGCGAGGATGCGGCTGTCCTTCACGATCTCCGTCAGGCGCTTGCCGAAATTGAACCCGGTGGTCGCGGCATTGGTCGTGCCGGCGTAGTGCAGGCCCAGCATCCGGCCCGAGGCATCCGCGAGGATCGGCGAGCCCGAGGAGCCCCCCAGCGTGTCGCAGCGATGGCGGATATCCGTGCCGGACACGGCCACGGGCTGGATGGCGCGGCAGCCGCCGCGCGTCATGTGCTTGGGCAGGCCCGCGGGATGGTGGATGACCAGAAGCGATTCGCCCGGCGAGGGATCGCGCGCATCCAGCCGCACCGTGCCGAAGCGCGAGGCCGGGTCGCCCATCACCTCCACCACCGCGTAGTCGAGGGTGGCGTTGCGCTCCACCGGCTGCACCCGCGCCTCGAAGCGGTTGCCGCCGCCATCGTCGTCCTCGCGGTAGAAATCCATCAGCAGCGACGCCGCGCGCACGCCATCGGGGAAGCAGTGGTTGTTGGTGAGGATGTAGCGCGACGACACGATCGACGCGGTGCAGGTGGACGTGCCCAGCCCCGCAGGCGTCTGCACCAGCAGGTCGAGCCGCCCCACCGGCGCCGCCAGCATGCGGAAGCGGTCATCCGCGCGATAGCTCTCCAGCCGCTCGAAATTCGGGTTCCGGCCGAGCACGTTCTGCAATTCCATCGTGGACATCGCCCCCGACGACTGCGTCGTGCTCAGGTAGCTCCGCCCGTACTGGTCCGCCGGGAACAGCACCAGGCCGGACTGCGCCAGCGCGGGCGGCGCGAGCAGCAGCGCGAGGGTCAGGGCAAGGGAGCGAAGCATCCGGTCTCCATGATCGCCAAAGGTCTCGAGTGGCAAGGAGGCTGGGCAGCTAGGGGCTAGAGGGTCCTCGCCACGCGGAACCCGATGTTGCCGTAGCGGCCGCCCGTGGTGCTCCCGACGCGGTCCGCCGAGCGGGTGATCTCCGGATCGCTGCTCCAGGACCCGCCGCGGAGGACGCGGCGCGAACAATCTCCGCGCAGGCGCGCGCTGGCATCCACGCCCGCTCCCGCTTGGCTGTCGTTCCAGCAATCCGCGGTCCACTCCCAAACATTTCCCAGCATGTCGTGGAGGCCGAAGGTAGTCTCCGCGAAACTACCGACTGGCGCCGTCTGCTTGCTATCCCAACTACTGCCGCAACCGTTGCAATTCGCCTGGTTCGCGCCCTGCGACGCCGCAACCTCACGACCCGTTTCGGCCTGCGCCGCGTATTCCCACTCCGCCTCGCTCAGAAGACGATACGGCTTCCCGGTCTTCTGCGACAGCCACGCTACGTAAGCCTGCGCGTCGTCCCAGCTCACATTCATCACCGGCTGCCGGCCGCGGCCCCATCCCCGGTCATCGGGTCGATGCCTGCAGCCCGTGCTGGAAAAGAAACCCGCCGCCGCGACGCAGGCATCCCACTCGTCGAACGTCACCTCGAATTTCCCCACCGCGAAGGGCGCGGCGATGGTGACGTCGCGCCCGGAGGCAAGGCGCGTGCTGCCCGCGGGCACAACCACCATCTCCGGGCATTCCGGGCAGTCGCGGAAGCTGCGCGGCGCCTCGCGCGGCGGCGCGGGCCCGATGCCGACCGCGGGCCGCGCGGGGCTCGGCGGCGTCGCCGGCGCGGGTGGCCTCACCGCCGCCACCGCGGGGGCGCTGCCCTCCTGCAGCAGGCGCAGCATCTCCGCCGAGAGGTAGCCCGTCTCCGCGACGCCCCTCGCGCGCTGCCAGGCGCGGATCGCGCCGCGCGTGCCCTGCCCCAGGTTCCCGTCGATGCCGCGCGGGTCATGGCCTGCGGCCCTGAGCGACTGCTGCACCTCGCGGATGCGATCGGGCGCCAGGCCCAGCGCGGCTTCCGCCGCGGCCCAGTCGGCCGGCGTCTCGGCGCGGGGTACAGGCGCGAGAGCAGGAGGCGGAACCGCGGCCACGCGCCGCTCGGCGGCCTCGAGCTGCGCCTTCAGGCGATCGACCTCGGCCCTGGCCGCGGCCTCCGC
>JBEGVV010000057.1:0-33692 GCA_041178225.1 Pseudomonadota bacterium
TCGGGATCGCGAGCTTCGCGCCGGCCCTGCGCGTCGAGGTGGCGGAGATCGCCCCCGCCGCGCTCGAGGAGGCCGCGCGCCTCCTGGCGGCGCGCATCCTCGACGCGTGGCCCGACGCGACGCCCGCGCAGGCCGTGGACGCGGCGCTCGAGGAGGTCGAGTTCGCGCTGGCGCTCTGCGCGCATCCGCGCGGCACGATCCTCGAGCTGCGGCGCGAGTTCGGCGAGCAGGGACTGGTCGAGCGCGCGAGCGTCGTCTCGGGCCCGCGGGGCGCGGGCTGAGCGCCCGGCCTCAGCCCTTCCTGCGCTCCGGCGGCAGGTCGAGCCGGATATGCAGTTCCTTGAGGCGCGACGGATCGACGCCGTTGGGCGCCTGCATCAGCAGGTCCATCGCCTGCTGGTTCATCGGGAAGGCGACGATCTCGCGGATGTTCGGCTCGTCCGCCAGCAGCATCACGATGCGGTCGATGCCCGGGGCCGAGCCGCCATGCGGCGGGGCGCCGAACTTGAACGCGTTGAGCATGCCGCCGAACCGCGCCTCGACCTCCTCGCGGCCGTAGCCCGCGATCGAGAACGCCTTGTACATGATCTCCGGCAGGTGGTTGCGGATCGCGCCCGAGGACAGCTCCACGCCGTTGCAGACGATGTCGTACTGGAACGCCTTGATCTTCAGCGGGTCCATCGTCTCGAGCGCCTGCAGGCCGCCCTGCGGCATCGAGAACGGGTTGTGGCTGAACTCGACCTTCCCCGTCTCCTCGTCGAGCTCGTACATCGGGAAGTCGACGATCCAGCAGAAGCGGAAGGAGTTCTTCTCGAGCAGGTCGAGTTCCTCGCCCAGCCGCTTGCGCGCGGCGCCCGCGAGCTTCGCCGCGGCGCCGGCCTTGCGATCGGCGGAGAAGAACACGGCGTCGCCGTCCCCGACGCCCGCGAGCGCCTTCAGGCGCTCGAGGCGCGGCGCGTCGAGGAACTTCGCGATCGGCCCCTTCGCCGCGCCGCCCTCGAAGACGATGTAGCCCATGCCGGGGGCGCCCTGCTCCTGCGCCCAGGCGTTCATCTTGTCGAAGAAGCTGCGCGGCCTCTCGGCGGTGCGCGGCGCCGGGATGGCGCGCACGACGCCGCCCGCCGCCACGATCTTCGCGAAGACGGCGAACTCGGAGCCGGCGAAGACCTCGCCCACGTCGGCGATCACCAGCGGGTTGCGCAGGTCGGGCTTGTCGACGCCGTACTTGAGCATGGCGTCGTCGAAGGTGATCCGCGGGAACGGCGGCGGGGTAACCGAGCGGCCGCGGGCGAACTCGTGGAACACGCCCGACAGGACCGGCTCGATCGCCGCGAAGACATCCTCCTGCGTGACGAAGCTCATCTCGAAGTCGAGCTGGTAGAACTCGCCCGGGCTGCGGTCGGCGCGCGCGTCCTCATCGCGGAAGCAGGGCGCGATCTGGAAGTAGCGGTCGAAGCCCGAGACCATGAGCAGCTGCTTGAACTGCTGCGGCGCCTGCGGCAGGGCGTAGAACTTGCCGGGATGCATGCGCGAGGGCACCAGGAAGTCGCGCGCGCCCTCGGGGCTCGAGGAGGTCAGGATGGGCGTCTGGAACTCCGTGAAGCCCTGCTCGATCATCCTGCGGCGGATCGACGCGATCACCTGCGAGCGCAGCACGATGTTGGCGTGCAGGCGCTCCTTGCGCAGGTCGAGGAACCGGTACTTGAGGCGCATGTCCTCCGGGTAGTCGCCTTCCTGGGCGACCTGGAAGGGCAGCATGTCCGCCGCCGACTGGAGGGCGAATTCCTGGACCTGGATCTCGATCTCGCCCGTGGCCAGGCGCGCGTTCGCGGTCTCGGCGGAGCGCGCCACGACCTTGCCGGTCACGGTGACGACGCTCTCGGGGCGCGCCTGCTCGATCGACGCGAAGATCGGGCTCGACGTGTCCACCACGCACTGGGTGACGCCGTAGTGGTCCCGGAGGTCGACGAAGAGGAGGTTGCCGTGGTCGCGCTTGCGATGGACCCAGCCGGACAGCCGGACGGTCTCGCCGACCTGCGCAAGGCGCAGCTGGCCGCAGTTATGGGTCCGATAGGCGTGCATGGCTCTGCTCCCGCGGCGAAAACGGCGCGAAAAGCACATAATGGACCGTGACCTGTCAAGCCGCCGCCCCGCCCGGGCGTCGGAAGGCTGGCGCCTGTGGCCTTCTGCCGCTAGAACCCCTTGCATCAAATGACCGTCATCGCCGATTCAGCCTCCCTGGCCGAGTTCTGCGCCCGCCTTGCCGGCGCCGACTTCATCACCGTCGACACGGAATTCATGCGCGAGCGGACCTACTGGCCCCAGCTCTGCCTGATCCAGGTCGCCGGGCCCGACATCGCCTCGACGGTCGACCCGCTCGCTCCCGGGATGGACCTCAAGCCGCTGCTCGACCTGCTCTACGACCCCCGGCTGCTGAAGGTCTTCCACGCCGCGCGGCAGGACCTCGAGATCTTCTTCCACATGACCGGCGCGGTCCCGCACCCGCTCTTCGACACGCAGGTCGCGGCGATGGTCTGCGGCTATGGCGAGGCGGCCAGCTACGAGACGCTGGCGAGCCAGCTCGCGAAGGCACGGATCGACAAGTCGGCGCGCTTCACCGACTGGTCGCAGCGCCCGCTCTCCGACCGCCAGGTCGAGTACGCGCTGGCGGACGTCACCCACCTGCGCCAGGTCTACGCCGCCCTCGCCCGGCGCCTCACGGCCACGGGCCGCGCCGGATGGCTCGGCGAGGAGATGGCGACCCTCATGGACCCCGCGACCTACCGCCTCGACCCCGAGACGGCCTGGATGCGCTTCAAGCCCAAGAACCCCAAGCCCCGCTACCTCGCGGTTCTCAAGGAGGTCGCGGCCTGGCGCGAGCGCGAGGCGCAGAAGCGCGACATCCCGCGCAACCGCATCATCCGCGACGAGAGCGTGGTCGAGATCGCCGCGCATCCGCCGCGCACCCTGGACGACATGTCGCGCCTGCGCGGCATGTCCAAGGGCTTCGCGGAGGGCCGGCTCGGACAGGACCTGCTGAACGCCATCGAGCGCGGCATCGCCCTGCCCGATGCCCAGGTCCCGCGCATCGACCCGACGCCGGAGCTGCCCGGCGGCCTCGGCGCGACCGTCGACCTGCTCAAGGTCCTGCTGAAGATGAAGTGCGAGGCCGCGGGCGTCGCGCAGAAGCTGGTCGCGACCACGGCCGACCTCGAGCTCGTCGCCGCCGACGACGACGCGGACGTCGCCGCGCTCAAGGGCTGGCGGCGCGAGCTCTTCGGGCGCGCGGCGATCGACCTCAAGCATGGCCGGCTCGCGCTGGGCCTCGACGGGCGCCGGCCGAAGATCATGGACGTGGCGCAGGGCAACCCGGCGCCGTGAGCGCCCCGCTGGCCCCGTACGTCCCGCCGAGCACGCTGGACCCGGTGGTCCGCGCGCTCACCTACCCCTACCCCGCCCCGGCGCACGACTACCTGTTCCGCGACGGCCACGCCGAGCCGGTGGCGGCGCTCGCGCCGCGCGACCGCGCGGGCCGCGTGCCCGTGCTCGCGATCGGCTCCAACCGCGCGCCGGAGCAGCTGCAGAGGAAGTTCGCCGACATGCCCGGCACGGAGATCGCCGTCGAGCGCGTGCGCCTGGCCGGCTTCGACGTCGTGCACTCGGCGCATCTCTCCGGCTACGCGGCCCTCGCGGCGACGCTGCTGCAGTCCCCGGGCGTGGTGGCGGAGGTCAGCGTCACGTGGCTTCCGCCGGCCCTGATGGACAGGATGCACGCGACCGAGGGGATCGGCACGCACTACGACTTCGTCGCGTTCGAGGGCGTCGCCATCGAGGCGCTCTCCGGCGGCCGCATGGCGGGCGCCTATGGCTATGTCTGCCGGATGGGCGCGCTGGACTTCGGCGACGGGCCGCGCGGCCTGTCGGCCGTCGCCGCGACCGGGCGGACCCGCCCCTCGCTCGACCAGCGCGCGGCGCAGGCGCATCTCGTCGCGCGCCTCGGCCTGTCGATGCCCGTCGAGGCGTTCGTGCGCGAGAACGCGGGAGACGCGGCGCTGCGCGCGACGCGCGAGGCGAGGCTCGCGCCGGGCGCGATCCACTTCGCCTCGCCCCTCGCGCGGGTGGTCGAGGACCTGTCGGCGCCGCTCAGCGCCGCCCTGCGCTCCTGATCCGGATCCGCGGCGCGCGCCCCATCGCCCTCGCCAGCGCATCGAGCCGCCGCTCCACCGCCTCTCCGATCATCGGCCGCATGGCCGCGGTGGTGGAAAGCTCGACCGCGCCCCGGTCCATGCCCAGGCGCACGATGTCGAGCACCGCGGGCGCGCCCGCGGAAAGCGTGTAGGCGAGGCGCAGCGCGAGGCCGAGGACCTGCGCCTGCCGCACCTCCTCCTCGCCGAGCAGCTGGCGCGCGGGACGCGTCACGGCGGCGTCGGCGCGCCCCTCGTAGCGCGCATGGATCGCGAGCGCGACGAAGGCGCGGCCGGGATGGTCGATCCCCGTGAAGGGGATGCGCAGCGTGCGCAGGAACGCGATCTCGGCGCGGTAGTCGGGATGCTCGCGCCAGGCTAGGTCGGACAGGTCGCAGGCCGCCAGCCGCAGCCGCGCGCCCGCGGCGGCGCCGCGGCGGAAGATCGGGGCGATCCAGCCCATCAGCGACTGGCCATCGACGGCGAAGCGCGCGCTGGTCCGCGCGATGTCGGCGCAGGCCTCGATCAGCGGGTCGCGCCGCCGCTCGGCGGCCGGCAGCTTGCTGAAGACGAAGCCCTCGCGCAGCCCGGTCGCGGCGAAGACGAGCTCGTCCGGGCGCGCCACGCGGAGCACGCGCGCGAGCACGAGGGCCGCGAGGGGCAGCGTGTCGATGCGCTTGCGCGGGACGTCGCTCACGCGCTCGAGGGAATCCCGGCTGAGGCGAGAGACGAGGTCGCAGAACTCCTCCGCCGCGGCGCGCCGCAGCGTGTAGTGGTGGATGACGTGCAGCGGGTACTCGGCATGCGCCATGTGCACGCGCGCAAGCGCGCGCCACGCCCCGCCGACGGCGTAGAACCTGCGGCCGCGGACCTGGCCCAGCCAGTCCAGCGCCGCGAGCTGGTCGTCGACGAGGGCGGCGACCTTGTCCCGGCCGCCGACGTCGCGCAGGCGCAGCGGGCCCAGCGGCAGCGTCGCGTGCGCGCCGACCCGCGCACCCGTGACGCGCACGAGCTCCAGGCTGCCGCCACCGAGGTCGCCCGCGAGGCCGTCGGCGTCGGGGATTCCGGCCGCGACGCCCAGCGCGGACAGCCGCGCCTCCTCCGCGCCGGAGAGGATCTGGATATGCCCGCCGATGCGCTGCTCCGCGGCGCGCACGAACTCGGCGCCGTTGCGCGCGTCGCGCACCGCCGCCGTGGCGATGAAGGAGAGGTCCTCGACGCCCATCGCCATCGCCAGGCCGGCGAAGCGCTGCAGGTTCTCGAGCGCGAGCACGACGCCCGCGGGATCGAGTTCGCCCGTCCGCTGCAGCCCGCGCCCCAGACCGCAGAGGATCTTCTCGTTGAAGACCGGCTGGGGCGCGCGCCTCGCCGCGTCGAAGACCACGAGGCGGATCGAGTTGGAGCCGATGTCGACGACGCCGACGGGTCCGCCGGCACGCGGCGCGCGGGCCGTCATCCCGCGGCCCTTGGCGGCGCGCGCCTTGCGCCGCGCCGTTGCGCCGAGCCGCGCCCGGACAGGCTCGGGTTCGTCATGAAGAACTCGTGGGCGCTGAAGCCCCCCGTCGCATCGGGCGGGGGCGCGTAGGTGCCGTCGGGCCTCATCGTCCAGGAACTGCGCTCGTCGCGCAGGTTGGCGGCCATGATCTGGTCCTGCACCTGCTCGTGGACGGTCGGGTTCTCCACCGGGATCAGCGTCTCGACCCGCCACGACAGGTTGCGCGGCATCCAGTCCGCCGAGGAGACGAAGACCCGCGATGCCGGATGCGGAAGGCCCTTTCCGGCGCCGAAGCACACGATGCGGCTGTGCTCGAGGAAGCGGCCGATGATCGACTTCACCCGGATGTTCTCGGACAGGCCGGGGACGCTCGCGCGCAGGCCGCAGACGCCGCGCACGACGAGCTCGATGCGCACGCCCGCGGCGCTGGCGCGGTAGAGGGCGTCGATCACCTCGTTGTCGACGAGCGAGTTCATCTTCGCCCAGATCGCCGCCGGCCGGCCGGCGCGCGCGTGCTCGATCTCCTCCTCGATCAGCCGCAGCAGGGTCGGCCGCAGCGTCAGCGGCGCGAAGCTGATCTTCTCCATCGCGTCGGGCCGCGCGTAGCCGGTGATGTAGTTGAAGAGCCTGCTGGCGTCGCGGCACAGCGCCGGGTCGCAGGAGAAGAACGACAGGTCGGTGTAGATGCGCGCCGTGACCGGATGGTAGTTGCCCGTGCCGAAATGCACGTAGGAGCGCATGCCCGTCGCCTCGCGCCGCACGACCAGCGAGATCTTCGCGTGCGTCTTCAGCCGGATGAAGCCGTAGACGACCTGCACGCCCGCGCGCTCCAGGTCGCGCGCCCAGCGGATGTTGCGCTCCTCGTCGAAGCGCGCCTTGAGCTCGACCAGCGCCGTGACGGACTTGCCGGCCTCGGCGGCCTCGATCAGCGCGCGCACGATCGGGGAGTTGTCGGAGGTGCGGTAGAGCGTCTGCTTGATCGCGACGACGTCCGGGTCGATCGCGGCCTGGCGCACGAACTGCACCACCACGTCGAAGCTCTCGTAGGGATGGTGGACGACGATGTCCTTCTCGCGGATCGCCGCGAAGCAGTCGCCGCCGAAGTCCCGGATGCGCTGGGGGAAGCGCGGCGCGTAGGTCGGGAAGAGGAGGTCCGAGCGGCTCTCGACGACGAGCTGCGACGCGTCCTGCAGCCCCAGCGGGCCATCGAGGCGGAAGACGTCGTCGGCGCTGGCCTTGAGGCCGGTGCGCACGAACTCCAGCACCTCCTCCGGCATGCTGGCGGAGACCTCGAGCCGGATGACGACGCCGCGCCGGCGGCGCTTGAGCGCGCTCTCGAAGGTGCGCACCAGGTCCTCGGCCTCCTCGTCGATCTCCACCTCGCTGTCGCGCAGAAGGCGGAAGGCGCCGTGCGCGCGCACCTCGAAGCCGGGGAAGAGCCGGTCGAGGAACAGGCGCACGAGGTCCTCGAGCGGGATGAAGCGGATCCGCGGGCCAGGCAGGCGCACGAAGCGATCGGCCTGGGCGGGCAGCGGCAGCAGGGCATTGAGCGTCGAGCCGTCGGCCGGGCGGGCGAGCTGCAGGGCGAGGCCGAAGCCCTTGTTGAGCAGGAACGGAAACGGATGCGCCGGGTCGATCGCCAGCGGCGTCAGCACCGGGAACACCGCCTCGAGGAAATGCTGCTCGACCCAGGCCCGCTCCTCGTCGCTCAGCTCGGCGGCCTCGATCACCGCGATGCCCTGCTGGCGAAGCTCGGGGAGCAGCGCGGCCCAGCAGAGATGCTGGTCGCGCATCAGGGCGTCGGCGCGGCGATGGATCTCGTCGAGCTGCTCGGCCGGCGTCAGCCCGTCGAGGCTCGGCACCTTGACGCCCGCGGCCTGCTGCCCGCGCAGGCCGGCGACGCGGACCATGTAGAACTCGTCGAGGTTGCCGGCCGAGATCGACAGGAAGCGCACGCGCTCGAGCAGCGGATGCGCCGCGCCAGTGGCCTGGGCGAGGACCCGCTCGTTGAAGGCGAGCCAGGAGAGCTCGCGGTTGACGTAGCGCGCGCCGTCCGCGACCTGGGCCGGGGGAGCGGCATGCGCGTCGCTGGAATGGTCCACCGGCCCTCCCTCTCGCCTCTGCGCGGGCGCGCCTATACCACGCCCCGCTTCGGGCGGGCTATCGTCCGGGCGCCGGCCCGCCGGCGCCCCTTCCATCGGAGACGTCATTGAAGGACCTCGTCCTCTTCCGCCACGCGAAGGCCAAGCCCGCCCTGCCCGGCCAGGACGACCGGGACCGGCGGCTCGGCGGACGCGGCCGCGAGGCGGCCCTCGCGATGTCGAGGTGGATGCGCGACGCGGGCTGGCGCCCGGGCCTCGTGCTGTTCTCGACGGCCGTGCGCACGCGGCAGACCGCGGCCATGGCGCTGATGGTGCTTCCCGCGGACCGGCTCGCCGGCGAGGACGGGCTCTACCTCGCCGACGCGCGGGCCCTGCGCGCGCGCGTCGGCGCAATCGACCCGGCGGTCGATGCGGCCATGATCGTCGGGCACAATCCCGGCCTCGAGGACCTCGCGCGCGCGCTCGCGACGGACGGGCCGCGGGGAGAAGCCGCGATCGGCCCGCGCATGGCGACGGGCGCGGTCGCGTGGTTCCGCTCGCCCTCCGTCGACTGGCGCGGCTTCTTCGCCGCCGGCCCGGCCCTCGTCGCCACCATGGCACCCGAGGAACTCGGCCAGCCGCGCGGGCGCTGACGCGGGGCGGGTCATTTCCAGAAGGCCTTCGTGCCGCGGAATTCCTCCCACGGGCCCGGCAGCCTCTCGATGCAGTCGGACTCGCGCGCCGCGCACCAGCCGAGGACCAGCGCCACGCCGCTCTGCATCGCCGGGTCCCTGCCCGCCCTGCCGCGCGAAAGCCGCGCGACCAGCAGGCGCGTCGAGGCCGCGTCGTTGATCGTCCCCAGAAGTCCCTGCACCCGCGACAGCGCCTCGACCTGCCTGCGCGCGCCGCGGCCCGGGAACAGGTCGCGGAAGAATTCGGCGGCGTAGCGCAGCTTCTTCGCCCGCAGCCGGAGCTCGTGCAGTTCCTCGACCGGCATGCCCTCGATCCCGCGCCCGTCGCGCAGAAGCTTCCGGTGCAGGCGCCTGAGCACCCGCCGGGCGAGGTCGCGGGCGGGCATGTCGAAATGCGCGCCCGCGGCCTCCTTCCATCCGCCGCCCTCGATCCAGGCCTCCAGGGGGAGGATGGCATCGGCGAAGGCGGGTCCCTCGAGCATGGCGCGCACGCGCGCACGCGCCGCGACGCGCGCGCGCCTGCCCTCCGCCTCCACGGCATCGAGGCCCGGGTGGCGCCCTGCGCGACCGCGCGTGGCTGCCAGCATCTCGTCGAGGAAGACGTCGAGCTCGCGCGCCGGGTCGCAGCGCCGCGCGACACCCCGCAGCGACGCCGCCATGCGCCGGCGCGTCGCCGGCGGCATCGCGCCGGAGAAGACCGAGAGGGCCGAGCGCAGGCGCCGCAGCGCGACGCGGAACTGGTGCACGCCCTCCGGGTCGTCGCTCCGCTCGATCGCCGCCGCGTTGGCGCGCAGCTGCGCGAGGCAGTTGCGTGCGATCGCGGCGAAGGCCGGCCCTACCGCGACGTGGCGGTCGAGCCGGGGGCGCGAGGCGCGCACGGGCTCGGGCGGGCGTCCCGACAGCAGAAGATGCGCGCGCGCCGACTTCGGCAGCACCTGCAGCGACAGCGGCACGACGGCGCGGAGTTGCGCGGCGACCGCGAAGAGGTCGGCGACGTCGCCCTCCCGCAGCTCGATCTCGATCTCCCGGATCGCCTCGCGGGCGTCTCCGGCGCGGATCTCGCCCTCGTCGATGGCGAGCTCGAGCCGCGAGCCTCCATGGCGCAGCGGGATGGCGCGCCGGCGGAAATCGGTCTCGAAGACCGGGACCAGGCGATCGCCGAGGCCCGCGTCGCACGCAAGCTCGGGCGGCAGCGCGCCCTCGGGAAGCAGCGAAAGGTCCGGCCGCGTGCCCGCGATGGTCGCCTCCCACTCGCCGCGGGAGATCGCGGCCTCGCCCGCGCGCGGCGCCGTCTTCAGGGTCTGGACGCGCCGGCGCCCGGTGGCGCGAAGGCGAAGCGCCGCGCCCGCGGCGCGCAGCGCGAAGTCGGGCGTGTCGTGGTAGCTGGAGACGAGACGCCGCAGCCTGTCGGGGCCGGCGCGCAGCCGCGCGAGCGCCGGGGAGGCGAGCAGAACGGGCAGGTCGGCCGCCGCCACGCGCAGGGCCAGCTCGACTTCCCGTTCCCTTCCGCTCGCCGCCATCGATCACCCGCCTGGAACGCGCCAGAGACTATGGGCTGGGCGATGGGACCGGCAAACCGATGGTGCTAAGAGCTTGACGCCGCAGGACCCGGCGCGCCGTCCTGCATCGCCGCCGACGGCGAAGGGACATGAAAGGATCACTGGACTTGCGCGACGATCCGTCACCCGCGCTCCTCTCCGAGGCCCTCGCGAGCCTGTCCGCGCGCATCGGCGCGGGCAACAGGATCCTCGTCCTCGACGCGACGCGCGCGATCGTCGCGGCCTGCGCGCCCGCGGCAGGAGAGCTGGTCGCGATCCAGCCGTGGAAGCCCCATTTCGACGCGCTCGCGCAGGCATGCGTCGCGGCACGGCCGGGGCTCGCGGACGAGGACCGCGGCTTCCCCGTCGCGCTGCTCGCGCTCGGCCGCAACCGGGCCCGCAACCTCGCGCGCCTCGCGCAGGCCGTCGAGCGCGTGGCGCCGGGCGGCTGGATCGTCGCCGCGGGCGCGAACGAGCTGGGCGCTGCGCGCTACGCGAAGCTGGCCGGCGCCACGCGGACGATCGCGCGCCATCATGGCCGCGCATTCGTCCTTGCGCGCGAGGACGCGCCCGCGCGCGCGGTGCTCGCGGAATGGCTGGCCGCGGGGTCGGCGCGACGCCACGACGCGACCGGGCATGTCTCGGCGCCGGGCGCCTTCGCCTGGGACAGGATCGACCCCGGATCGCGGATCCTCGCCGAGGCGCTGCCGGGCGACGTGGCCGGCGACGCCGCCGACCTCGGCTCGGGCTGGGGCTACCTGTCCGCGCATCTCGCCGCGACCTGCCCGTCGCTGCGCGGCATCGACCTCCACGAGGCCGACCACGACGCGCTCGACGCCGCGCGCGCGAACCTCGCGGGGGCGGCGTCGCGCCTCGCGATCGGGTTCCACTGGAACGACGTCGCGAGCGGCCTCGGCGGCCGCCGCTACGACGCCATCGTCTCGAACCTGCCCTTCCACGACACGCATGGCGCGGATCCCGGGATCGGCGTCGCCTTCATCCGCGCCGCTGCGCGCGCGCTGCGCCCGCGGGGCCGGTTCTGGATGGTCGCCAACCGGCACCTGCCCTACGAGCGCGCGCTGTCCGACAGCTTCGCCAGCGTCGCGCCGCTCCGCGAGGCCGAGGGCTACAAGCTCCTCGTGGCCTCCTCGCCTCAGAACGTGCCGGGATAGGCACCGCCGTCGAGCACCACGTTCTGGCCCGTGAAGTAGCTCGCCTGCGCCGAGCACATGA
The DNA here is from genome assembly GCA_041178225.1 of Pseudomonadota bacterium. GTDB lineage: Bacteria > Pseudomonadota > Alphaproteobacteria > CACIAM-22H2 > CACIAM-22H2 > CAIOSQ01. Next base: position 11,224 of record JBEGVV010000057.1, read on the forward strand.
ACGCGCAGAACTCGCCGAACTCCTCGGCGGTGCCGTAGCGGCGCGCCGGGTTGTCGAGCTTGCGCTTCTCGAACAGCGCCTGCGCGTCCTCCCCGGTCTTGCGCGCAAGCGCGGCGAAGGTCGAGCGCAGCCGGTCGGTCTCGAACGGGCCGGGCAGCAGGTTGTTGATCGTGACGTTGGCGTGGACGAGCTGGCGCGCGAGGCCGGCGACGAACCCCGTGAGGCCGGCGCGCGCGCCGTTCGACAGGCCGAGATGCGGGATCGGCGCCTTGACCGACGTCGAGGTGATGTTGACGACGCGCCCGAAGCGGCGCGCGGCCATGCCGTCGACCACAGCGCGCATCAGCATGATCGGCGTCACCATGTTGGCGTTGACCGCGTCCTGCCAGTGCTTCTCGTCCCATTCGCGGAAATCGCCCGCCGGCGGGCCGCCCGCGTTGTTGACGAGGATGTCGGGCTCCGGCATCGCGGCGAGCGTCGCCTTCCTGCCCTCGGCCGTCGTGATGTCGCAGGCGAGCGTGCGCACCGTCGCGCCGGTGGCGGCGCGGATCTCCGCGGCCGTCGCCTCGAGCGCCTCGGCGCCGCGCGCGAGGATGAGGAGCTCGACGCCCTCGCGCGCGAGCGACATGGCGCAACCCTTGCCGAGGCCCTTGCTCGCCGCGCAGACGATCGCGCGCCTGCCCCTGATGCCGAGATCCATGGTCCTGCTCCTTTCCTGGTGTCAGTCGAAGAGGCCCTTTTCGCGCAGCACCTGCCGCACGAAGGGCAAGGTCACGCCGCGGCCCGCGGCCAGCGCGGCGCGGTCGAGCGCGTCGACCACCGCGCCCAGCGTCGAGAGCCTTCGCTCGACGCGCGCGGCGATGAAATGGACGATCTCGCGGTCGGGCGGGATCTGGCGGTCGGCGAAGAGCTTCGCGAGCACCGCCGCCAGCATCTCGTCGTCGGGCGCCTTGAGCTCGGCGGCCGGCAGCGCCTGCATCCGCGACCGCAGGTCGGCGAGCGCGACGCCCCAGCGCGAGGCCGGCTCGCGCGCCGTCAGCAGCAGCGTGCCGCCGGACTGGACGACCAGGTTGTAGGCGTGGAACAGCGCGGCCTCGGCCGCGGCGCCGGCGGCAAGCGCGCGGTCGGCGTCCTCGAGCAGGAGCGCGGGGCGCGACAGGCCGGCCAGGCGGTCGAGCGGCGCATCCAGCGCGATGCGCCCGGCCCGGGCGCGCGATGCCCAGATGCTGGCGAGATGCGACTTGCCGCTGCCCTCCGGCCCATGGACCACGAGGCCGCCGCCCGGCCATTCCGGCCAGGCGTCGATCCAGGCGAGCGCCTCGCGGTTCGGCGGCCCGACCGCGAGGTCCTCTCGTTCATGCGAGCCGGCGCGGGGCTCGAGCGCGAGCGGCAACTGGCGCGTCATTGCTGTCCTTCGGCGCGCGCCAGCCGGCGTCCCCATTCCCAGAGATAGGCGAAGCCCGACGCGAGCGTCGTCGCCGCCGCGACATGGACGAGCGCCCAGTCGATCGACGGATGGCCGATCGCGACGCCAAGCCGCGCGAGCACAGCCGCGACGAGGGCGATCTGCACGGCCGTGTTCAGCTTGCTGATCGCGAGCGGGCGGGAATGGAAGTCGCCCAGCATGAGGTAGGCGACCATCGCCCCGCCGATGATCAGGACGTCGCGGAAGACGACGAGCACGACGAGCCATCCGGGGATGTGGCCGAGCCAGCCGAGCATCAGGTAGGTCGACACGACCAGCGCCTTGTCGGCCAGCGGGTCCAGGAAAGCCCCGAACTGCGTGCGCGCGTCGAAGGTCTTGGCGAACCAGCCATCGACCGCGTCGGTCACGCCGGCGGCGACGAAGATCCAGAAGCAGGCGGTGAAGTTGCCGTCCAGCATCAGCATGATGGCGACGGGAACCGAGAGCAGCCTGGCGAAGGACAGGATGTTTGGGATGTAGATCACGGCCGGGGGAGACTAGCATTTCCGCCGGGGTGGCCCGCCATGCATTGCCCGCAGGCCCGGGCATTGCCAAGGCCCTCTTTTTGGATAAGGTGCGCGCCGGTCGCGGTGGCGAGTCCTGCCCGCGCGCAACCCAAGGGGCGTTCATGGGCAGCAACTCCTCCGCGGGCGGCGGGCCTGCCGACAGGCAGCAGATCCTCTACAGGGACGCGGGCGTCGACATCGACGCCGGCGAGGCGCTGGTCGACGCGATCAAGCCCCTGACCCGCGCGACGCGCAGGCGCGGCGCCGACGCCGAGCTCGGCGGCTTCGGGGCGCTCTTCGACCTGAAGGCCGCCGGCTTCACGGACCCGCTGATCGTCGCGACGACGGATGGCGTCGGGACCAAGCTCAAGATCGCGATCGAGACCGGGCTGCACGACGACGTCGGCGTCGACCTCGTCGCCATGTGCGTCAACGACCTCGTCGTCCAGGGCGCCGAGCCGCTCTTCTTCCTCGACTACTACGCGACGGGGAAGCTGTCCGTGGCACAGGGCCGCGCCGTCATCGCGGGCATCGCGCGCGGCTGCGGCGAGGCCGGTTGCGCGCTGATCGGCGGCGAGACGGCCGAGATGCCGGGCATGTACGCCGACGGCGACTACGACCTCGCGGGCTTCGCGGTTGGCGCCGTCGAGCGCGGCGCGGTGGTCGACGGCCGCGGCGTCGCGCCGGGCGACGTCGTGCTGGGGCTCGCCTCCTCCGGCGTCCATTCCAACGGCTTCTCGCTGGTGCGCCGAATCGTCGCGCATTCGGGGCTCGGCTGGGACGCCCCGGCGCCCTTCGCGCCGGGCCTTGGCCTCGCCGCCGCGCTGATGGCGCCGACGCGCATCTACGTGCGTTCCGCCCTCGCCCTGTGCCGCGCGGGCAAGGTTGGCGCGATGGCCCACATCACCGGCGGCGGGCTGGTCGAGAACGTGCCGCGCGTCATACCCGACGACGCCACGGTGGAGATCGACGCCGCGTCGTGGAAGCTGCCGCCGGTCTTCGCCTGGCTCATGCGCACCGGCAACGTGCCGGCGGCCGAGATGGCCCGGGTCTTCAACTGCGGCATCGGCATGGTCGCGATCGTCCCCCGCGCGCACGCGGCCGACGCACGCCGCATCCTCGAGGCCGGGGGCGAGGTCGTCCACGAGATCGGCCATGTCCGTGCCCGCGCCGCCGGCGAGGAGGGCTGCGTGGTGCGGGGCGCCGGGAACGCCTGGCCGGGCGCATGAGGCGCCGCCGCACGGCGATCCTGATCTCCGGGCGGGGCTCCAACATGGAGTCGCTGCTCAAGGCCGCCGCCAGCCCCTCGTTCCCCGCCGAGATCGTCGGCGTGGTCTCGAACCGCCCCGAGGCCGCCGGGATCGAGCGCGCCCGCTCGCTTGGCATCCATGCCGAGGCCATCGACCACCGCGCCTTCGGCGGGCGTGCCGGGTTCGAGGCGGCGCTCGACGCGAGGCTGCGCGAACTCGGCGTCGAGCTTGTCTGCCTGGCCGGCTTCATGCGCCTCCTCACGGCGCCCTTCGTCGAGGCATGGCGCGACCGGGCGATCAACATCCACCCGTCGCTGCTGCCGGCCTTCCCCGGCCTCGACACCCATGCCCGCGCCCTCGCCGAGGGCGTGCGGTTCGCCGGCTGCACCGTCCACGTGCTGCGGCCCGCGATGGACAGCGGGCCGATCATCGCCCAGGCCGCGGTGCCCATCCTGCCGGGCGACGACGAGGCGGCGCTCTCGGCCCGGGTCCTCGCCGCGGAACACCGGCTCTACCCGATGGCGCTCGCGCTCTTCGCGTCGGGCGCGGCGCGCGTCGCGGGCGAGCGCGTCGTCTTCGACGCCAGCGTGCGTTTCGCCGACGCCGCCGCCTTCGGCCCGCTCCCTGCCTGAGCCAGCCGGAGGCTTGCCTCGCCGGGGTTTTCGGCTATAAGCCGATGCCAGGTCCCGACGCAGGCAACACGAGGAACGAGGCCATGGCCAACCCGTCCGACAACAACGGCGCCTACCCCCACATGGACACCCATGTCGCGGTCTGGGGCAATTTCTGCACCATCGCGAAGTGGGTCGTGATCGGCTCGGTGGTCGGGCTGGTCCTCATGGCCGCCTTCCTCACCGGCGACCATCGCGTCATCGCGCCCTGACGCGCGGCGCCCCGCGCACGCGCGCAAGGAAAAGGCCGCCCCCGCGAGGGGGCGGCCTTTTGCATTCTTGCGCCCTGCCCCGTCGCCGGGGCGGCTCGCTCAGCCGACGACGTCGCAGCCGGCGAAGAAGAACGCGATCTCGATGTTCGCGTTCTCGACGCTGTCCGAGCCATGGACCGAGTTGGCCTCGATCGACTCGGCGAACTCCTTGCGGATCGTGCCGGCGGCGGCGTTGGCCGGGTTCGTCGCGCCCATCACCTCGCGGTTGCGCGCGACGGCGTTCTCGCCCTCGAGCACCTGGACCACGACGGGACCGGAGGTCATGAAGCTGCAGAGCGAACCGAAGAACGGGCGCTCGCGGTGCACGCCGTAGAAGGCCTCGGCCTGCTCGCGCGACATGCGGATGCGGCGCTGGGCGACGATGCGCAGGCCAGCGGCCTCGAGCTTGGCGTTGATCTGTCCGGTCAGGTTGCGGCGCGTGGCGTCGGGCTTGATGATCGAGAACGTGCGTTCGATGGCCATGGCGTCGGTATCCTCGGTTGGAAGGGCCGGGCTTATACCGGCCACCCCCGGCCGACCGCAAGCGCCCCGCCCCGGCTAGCCAGCCTGCTCCCAGGCGCCGCGCTCGCCCTGGCGGAAGTACCGCACCTCGTGCCCCTCCGCCTTCCAACGCTTCCAGAGGTCGCGCGTGCCGGCAAGGGCGGCCGGGTCGGCATCGTCGAAGAACAGGCAGAGCGAAGGCCACGGCGCGAGGTCGGGCGGCGCGACGCCGTCCACCAGCACGAGCATCTGCGCGCCGTTCGGGTTCTCCGCCCGCGTCGCGATCCATATCGGCTGGTCGGCGGCGAAGCCGTCCTTGGCCGTGCCGTGGGGAAGGAAGCCGCGGTCGTCGTAGGTCCAGAGCGCGCTCGCGATCGCCTCCACGCGCTCGTCCGAGCCGGCCACGACCACCGCGCGCTGGCCGCGGGCGAGCACCTTCTCGAGCACGCGCGGCAGCGCCTGCTCGAGGGAGGTGGTCGTCAGCTGGTAGAAGCGGATCTCGCTCAGCCGCCCGCCTCCTCGTAGTGGCGCGCGACGAGGCGCTCCAGCAGGCGCACGCCATAGGCGGTGGCGCCCTTCGGCGTCATGGCGTGGTCCTTCTTGCTCCACGCCATGCCCGCGATGTCCAGGTGGGCCCAGGGCACGCCGTTGACGAAGCGCTGGATGAACACCGCGCCGATCGTGGAGCCGGCCCCGCGGTCGGAGGCGATGTTCTTCACGTCCGCCGCGTCGGAGTCGATCATGCGGTCGAAGACCTCTCCGAGCGGCATGCGCCAGAGCTTCTCGCCGGTCGCGCGGCCCGCGGCCTCGAGCCGGGAGGCCAGCTCGTCGTCGTTGGCGAACAGGCCCGCGAACTCGTGGCCGAGCGCGATGATGATCGCGCCGGTCAGGGTCGCGAGGTCGACCATCGCGCGCGGCTTGAAGCGGTCCTGCGTGTACCAGCACACGTCGGCCAGGACGAGGCGGCCCTCCGCGTCGGTGTTGAGGACCTCGATCGTGCGCCCGGACATCGCCTTCACGATGTCCCCGGGGCGCTGCGCGTTCCCGTCCGGCATGTTCTCGACCAGGCCGACGACGCCGACCGCGTTCACGCGCGCCTTGCGCCCGGCGAGCGCGGCCATGAGGCCGAGCACGGCGCCGGCGCCGGCCATGTCCCACTTCATGTCCTCCATGCCAGGCGCGGGCTTGAGCGAGATGCCGCCGGTGTCGAAGGTCACGCCCTTGCCGCAGAAGGCCAGCGGCGCCGCCTTCGGGTCCGCGGCGCCGCGCCACTGCATCACGACGATCCGCGGCGGGCGGGCGCTGCCCTGCGCGACGCCGAGCAGCGCGCCCATGCCGAGCTTCGCCATCTGCTTCTCGTCGAGGACCTCGACCTCCACGCCGAGTTCCGCGAGGGCCTTGCAGCGCTCCGCGAAGCTCTCGGGATAGACGACGTTGGGCGGCTCGGAGACCACGTCGCGGGCGAGGTCGACGCCATCGGCGATCTTGGCCAGCGGCGCGAAGAGCTTGCGCGCGCCATTGGCGTCCTCGAGCGCGAAGGACAGCGAGCGCAGGCTCGGCTTCTGGTCGGGCTTCTCGCTCGTGCGGTAGCGGTCGAAGCGGTAGGCGCGCAGGCGCGCGCCATAGGCCATGTGCGCGGCCACGACGGGAAGCGCCGGTGTGCCGTTGGACAGCACGTCGACGGCCACGGTCGCCGCGCTCTCGCCGACGCGGTTGAGATGGGCGAGCAGCGACCCGCCGATGCGCTGGAGGCGCAGCGAGCCGAGGTCGGCCGGCTTGCCGAGGCCCAGCAGCACGATCCGGCGCACGGACACGCCGCGCGGGGAAAGGATGTCGAGCGTCTCGCCCTTGCGGCCGCGGAAGCGGCTGGCCGCCAGCGCGGCGGCCACCATGCCGCGCGTGCGCTTGTCCAGGGCGGCGGCCGCGCCGGTGAGCTTGCGGTCCTCGTGCACGCCCACGACGTAGCTGCCCGCGTTCGGCACCGCCGGCTTGGCGAAAGCGATCTTCATCCTGTTTCCTTCCCTGGATCGAGCATGTCCGGCCGGAGGGGCGGCGGGGCAGGCGCCAAATCTAGCCGATCCGGGCCGCGTGGGAAGGCCGGATGCCCCTCTCGACGGCCCCTCGCCCGCCCCGGCGTGCTATAAGCCCGCCCCGCATGGGCACCCTCGACCGCTACGTCCTCCGGCAGGTCCTGATCGCCACCGTCCTGGTGGCGGCGACCCTGACCTGCGCGATCTGGCTGACGCAGTCGCTGCGCTTCGTCGAGCTGATCGTCAACCGTGGCCTGACCATCGGGACGTTCTTCTACCTGACCATGCTGCTGCTCCCGAGCTTCCTCTGGCTGCTGCTGCCGATCTCGCTCTTCGCCGCGGTGCTGTTCACGTACCTGCGCCTGACGACGGACAGCGAGCTCGTGGTCATGCGCTCCTTCGGGCGATCCCCCATGCAGCTCGCGCTGCCCGGCATCGCGCTCGCCGGCGCGGTCTCCGCGACCTGCTACGCGCTCGCGTTCTACTTCCTGCCCCTCGCCTATCGCGACTTCAAGGACCTCGAGTTCACCGTGCGCAACGACTTCGCCGGCCTGATGCTGCGCGAAGGCTCGTTCAACCCGATCGCGCCGGGCATGACGGTCTATGTCCGCATGCGCGAGGCCTCCGGCGACCTGATCGGCATCCTCCTGCACGACAACCGCAAGGCCGACGCACCGGTGACGATGGTCGCGGAGCGCGGCCGCCTCGCGGTCGCCGATGGCGGGCCGCGCGTGGTGCTGGTCTCGGGCAACCGCCAGGAGCTCGACCGCGCGACGGGACGCGTGCGCATCCTCTACTTCGACCGCTACAGCGTGGACATCGGCAGGATCGGGGAGCGCACCGCCGATCGCTGGCGCGAGCCGCGCGAGCGCTTCATGCACGAGCTGTTCGGGAGCGCGCGCGACGACACCGACCGCCAGAACCGGGGACGGCTGCGCGCGGAGGGGCACAACCGGCTGGTCGCGCCGCTGCTCCCGGTCTCCATGACGCTGGTGGCGATCGCCGCCCTGCTCGCGGGCGACCACAACCGGCGCGGCCAGAACCGGCGCGTCGTCGCCGCCGTGGTGCTTGCCGCGGCGCTGCAGGCCAGCAACCTGTCGATGCAGAACGTGGTCACGAAGTGGCCGGCCGCCGTGCCGCTCCTCTACGCCAACGCGCTGCTGCCCATGCTGCTGGCGGGCTGGTGGCTGGCCCGCGGCACGCCCGCCTGGATCGCCAGGCTCCCAGCGCTCCTCGCCGCCCCGCGGCGCGGGGTCGCCTGAGCACCGCCATGGCGCGCACGCTCGGCCTCTACGTCTCCAGGCTCTTCGCGGGCTGGCTCCTCGCCGTGTTCGCGACCCTCGCCGCCATCGTCTACCTGCTGGACGCGGTCGAGCTGATCCGCCGCACGCAGCGCATCGACGCGCCCCTGCTCCTGCTGCTCAAGCTCTCGGCCCTCAAGCTGCCGCACCTGCTGATGGAGCTCTTCCCCTTCGCCGTCCTCTTCGCGGCGATGCTCTGCTTCTGGAGGCTGGCGCGCAGCCACGAGCTGACGATCATCCGCGCGGCCGGCGTGTCGGTCTGGCAGTTCCTGCTGCCCGTGCTGCTCCTGGCGCTCGTCGTCGGCGTGTTGCGGGTCGGGGCGCTCAACCCGCTCGCCGCGGCGCTCTATGCGCGCCACGAGGTGCTCGAATCCGAGGTCTTCCGCGGCCGCACGAGCAGCATCGCCCAGGCCCAGAACGGCTTCTGGCTCCGCCAGGCCGGCGCCGAGGGCAACGCCGTGATCCACGCCCTGCGCGTCGCGTCGGACCGCATGGAGCTGTTCGACGTCGTGATCTGGAACTTCGCCCGGCCCAGGCCCGACGGCGAGCAGGGCGACCGGTTCGTCGGCCGGATCGACGCGCGCACCGCGCTCCTCGAGCCCGGCGCCTGGGTGCTGACCGACGCCTCCATCGCGCGCGCCGACGCCGCCCCGCTGCTCGAGCCCGTCATGCGGATCCCGACCGACATGACCATGGAGCAGATCCAGGACGCCTTCGCGGCCCCGGAGACGATCTCCTTCTGGGACCTGCCCGCCTTCGTGCGCACGCTCGAGGCCGCCGGCTTCACGGCGCGCAGGCACCTGCTCCACCTCCACAGGCTCATCGCCAGCCCGCTCCTGCTCGCGGCGATGATCCTGATCGCGGCGACGGTCAGCCTGCGCCCCCCGCGGCGTGGCGGTGCCGTCGCCATGAGCGTCCTCGGCCTCGCGGCGGGGTTCATCCTCTATTTCAGCTCGAACCTGGTGGCCGCGCTCGGGCTGAGCCAGGCGATCCCGGTGCATCTCGCGGCATGGGCGCCCGCCGCGGTGACGAGCCTCCTCGGCGTCGCGCTCCTCCTGCACCAGGAGGATGGCTGATGCAGCGCGTTGATGCCGGCGACGCGCTGTCCTAAGAAGGCGGCATGAGATCCGTCGTCGCCCTACTGGCCGCCCTGTTCATCGCCTGCGCGCCCGCCGCCCGGGGGCAGCAGCGCATCGTCGCCGTCGTGAACGACGAGATCATCTCCGCGCACGACGTCGCGACGCGCTCGGTCCTGACCACGGTCACGGCGGGGATCGGCAACAACCCCGAGATCCTCAAGCGCATCGCGCCCCAGGTCCTGCGCGCCCTCATCGACGAACGCATCCAGACCCAGGAGGCGCAGCGCTCCGGCGTCACGGTGACGGACAAGGACGTCGCGGACGCCATCGACCGGATCGAGCGCAACAACAAGATGCGCAGCGGCGAGCTCGAGAAGGCGCTCGGGCAGGCGGGGGTCTCGATCCCGGCCCTGCAGGCGCAGATAAGGGCCTTGATCGCCTGGCAGAAGCTCGTGAGCCGCAAGCTGAGGCCCCAGGTCCAGATCTCCGAGGACGAGATCACCGAGAAGCTCGAGGCCCTCAAGGCGCGGCAGGGCTCTCCCGAGCACCTGATCTCGGAGATCCTCCTGCCGCTCGACAACCCCGACCAGGAGGAGGAGGTCAGGACCACCGCCCTGAACCTGATCCAGCAGATGCAGCGCGGCACGAATTTCGCCGCCATCGCGCAGCAATTCTCCAAGAGCGCCTCCGCGGCCGCGGGCGGCGACATCGGATGGGTGCAGGACGGGCAGCTCGAGCCCGAGCTGGAGAGCGCGATCAAGGCGATCCGCCCTGGCGAGGTCTCCGCTCCCGTGCGGACGGCGAGCGGCTTCTACATCCTTGGCCTGCGCGGACGCCGCGCGGTGGCGCAGGCATCGCCTGACGAGGCCGTCGTGCTGCTGACGCAGCTGGTCATCCAGGCACGCACGCCCGACGAGTTCCGCGCGGCCGAGCAGCTCGCGGGGGAGCTGCGCGGCTCCGTCAACGGCTGCGACGAGCTCGCCAAGGTCGCGAAGGAGATGCGCGTCGCGCCGCCGACCGAGCCGCAGCGGCTGCGCGTGGGCGACATCAACCCCTCGATCCGCGAGAAGGTCCGCGGCCTGAAGGCGGGCGAGGCATCGCCCCACCTGCGCGCCGGGAACTCCGTCGTCGTGCTCATGGCCTGCAGCCGCGAGGAGCCGCCCTCGGGCCTTCCGTCGCGCGACGACATCGAGGAGAGCATCATGCGCCAGCGCCTCGACCTGCTGTCGCGGCGCTACCTGCGCGACCTGCGCCGCCAGGCCTTCGTCGACATCCGCGCTTGAGCGCGGGGCCGGAACGCGCGGCGCTGGCCGCCGACGGGCTGCCGCCGCTCCGGCACGTCGTCGAGCGGGACGGCCTGCTCGCGCGGAAGTCGCTGGGCCAGCATTTCCTGTTCGACCTGAACCTGACGGGACGCATCGCGGCCGCGGCCGGCGAGCTCTCGACCGGCACGACGATAGAGGTCGGTCCCGGCCCCGGCGGGCTGACGCGCGCCCTGCTGGCACATGGCGCGCGCGCCGTCGTCGCGGTCGAGCGCGACAGGCGCTTCCTGCCGGCGCTGGAGGAGATCGCGGGGCGCTACCCGGGCCGGCTCTCCGTGCTCGAGGCCGACGCCCTCGAGGTCGACGCCCACGCGCTCGGAGATCCGCCGCGGCGGATCGTGGCGAACCTGCCCTACAATGTCGGGACGAAGCTGCTGCTCGGCTGGCTCGCCCGCCCCGCGGCCTTCGAGTCCGTGACCGTGATGCTCCAGAAGGAGGTCGTCGAGCGCATCGTCGCCCCCCCGGCGAGCGAAGCCTATGGCCGCCTCGCCGTGGCGGCGCAGTGGCGCTGGACCCCGCGACGGCTCTTCGACGTCCCCGCCACCGCCTTCGTGCCGCCCCCGCGCGTCGCCTCGGCGGTCGTGCGCCTCGTGCCGCGCGAGGCGCCGCTCGCGCCCGCGGAGCCCGACATGCTCGAGCGGGTGGTCGCGGCGGCCTTCGGCCAGCGGCGCAAGATGCTGCGCAGCGCGCTGCGCTCGCTCGGCCAGGATCCGGTGCCGCGGCTCGCCGCCGCCGGGCTCGATGGCGACCGGCGCGCGGAGACGCTTTCGATCGAGGAGTTCTGCGCCCTCGCCCGCGCCTATTCGTGACGCGGCGGGCGGCGGCCTACTGGCCCTCGCGCAGCCCCTTCACGAAGTCGTCGAGACCGATCTGCCGCTCGCGGCGCAACCGCTCGGCGGCGAGGATCGCGACCACGGAGGCCACGCTCGCCTCGAGGTCGTCGTTGACCAGGACATAGTCGTATTCGGGCCAGTGGCTCATCTCGTCGGATGCCTTGGCCATGCGCTCCGCGACGACCTTCGCGCTGTCCTGCGCGCGCGACCTGAGCCGCTTCTCCAGCTCGCGCGTCGAGGGCGGCAGGATGAAGATCGCGACGAGGTCGGAGCGCGCCGCATGGCGCAGCTGCTGGGTTCCCTGCCAGTCGATGTCGAAGAGCACGTCGCGGCCCGCCGCGAGCGAGTCCTCCACCGCCTCGCGCGGCGTGCCGTAGTAGTTGCCGAAGACCTTGGCGTGCTCGAGCAGCTCGCCGCGGTTGACCATCAGGCCGAAGCTCTCGGGGTCGATGAAGTGGTAGTCGCGCCCCGCGACCTCGCCCGGCCGCTTCGCGCGCGTGGTGACGGAGACCGACATCGACAACGCCTTCTCGCGCGCCAGCAGGGCACGGGAGATCGACGTCTTGCCGGCGCCCGACGGCGAGGAGAGGACGAGCATCAGGCCGCGTCGCGCGATCGGTGTCATGGTCTTGCCTATTCGATGTTCGCGGATTGCTCGCGCAGGCGGTCGATCGCCGCCTTGAGCTCGAGGCCGCAGCGCGTGAGCTCGAGGTCGGACGACTTCGAGCAGAGCGTGTTGGCCTCGCGGTTGAACTCCTGCGCGAGGAACTCGAGCTTGCGCCCGCATTGCGCCTCGCCGCCGAGCAGCGCGCGCGCCTGCGCCACGTGGGCGCCGAGCCGGTCGAGCTCCTCTCGCACGTCCGCCTTCGACGCCAGCAGCGCGACCTCCTGCGCGAGGCGCTCGGGCGCCAGCGGCGGGACCGCCGATCCAAGCTCGGCGAGCTGCTGCAGCAGGCGCGCGCGCAGCGCCTCCGGCTGGAGCGCGGCGAGACCCCGCGCGCGCGTCGCGAGCCCCTCGATCTCGGACAGCAGGCCTAGCAGGACAGGGGCGATGCGGGCCCCCTCCTCCGCGCGCGCCGCGGCAAGGCCCTCGAGCGCGCCCTCGAGGCTGGCGAGGATCGGGGCGTCCAGGGAAGCGTCGACTTCCGTGCCCGTCCGTTCGCGTGATTCGACGACGCCGCGCAGCGCCAGTATCCCGTCCGTGCGCGCCGGCGCGAGCCCATGGCGCGCGCGCAACTCCGCCTCCAGCGCGAGCCACGCGTCCAGCCGCGCCCGGTCGATCGTCACCTCGCCCGGGCCGCCCTCCGGCTCGAGCGACAGGAGCAGCGACAGGCTCCCGCGCTGGAAGCGGCGCTGCGCGGCGGCGCGGGCCTGGTGGTCGAGCCGGTCGAGCCCGGCCGGCAGCCGGACGCGCAGGTCGAGCCCGCGGCCATTGACGCTGCGCGCCTCCCAGGACCAGCGCCAGCCAAGGCCGCTCGACGCGGCGCGCGCGAATCCCGTCATGCTGCATACCGCCAAGGCCGTCGCGCTCCCACGCCATTCCCGGGACTCGATGTGGCGGCGACTATAGGGTCCTTTCCAGGGGCGTTGAACCCGACGATGCGCGATCCATTGCATGTCCTTGTCACCGGCGCCTCGAGCGGCATCGGCGCCGCGCTCGCGCGGCGCTACGCGCGTCGCGGACGCGTGCTGTCGCTCTGCGGTCGCGACGCGACGCGCCTCGCCGCGGTCGCCGAGGACTGCAGGGCGCGTGGCGCGGAGGTCGACGCGGCGATCGTCGACGTCGCGGACCGCCGGGCGGTCGAGGCGTGGGTGTCGGAGCGCGACGCCGCCACCCCGGTCGACCTCGCGATCGCGAATGCCGGGATCTCCGGCGGCACGAGCGGCGGCGCGGCGCCGGACGGGCTGGCGGAACCGCGCGCGCAGCACGACGCCATCATGGCCGTGAACGTCGACGGCGTCGTGAACACGGTGAACGCGGCGCTGGGCGCCATGGCGCCGCGCCGGCGCGGGCAGGTCGCGATCGTGAGTTCGCTCGCCTCGTTCCGCGGCTTCCCGGGCGCGCCGGCCTATTGCGCGAGCAAGGCCATGGTGCGGACCTGGGGCGAGGCGCTGCGCGCGGACGCCGCCGCGGCCGGCATCGGCGTCTGCGTCGTCTGCCCGGGCTACGTGCGCAGCCCGATGACCGACCGCAACGACTTCCCGATGCCCTTCCTGATGGAGGCCGACCGCGCCGCGGCGCTGGTCGAACGGGGGCTGGCGCGCAACCGGGCGCGCATCGTCTTCCCCATGCGGCTCTACCTGCTGCTCAGGCTCTTCGCCGCGCTGCCCGAGCCCCTGCTCGACCGGATCATGGCGCGCCTGCCACGCAAGCGCGGCCTCGACGCGGGCTGAACCGCCCGGCGCCGCGCGGCCGGCTCAGTTGCGGCTGTTCGCGCGCTGGCGCTCGATGGCGCGCAGCCGCTCGACGTTGCGGTTGTGCTCGGGAAGCGTGCGCGCGAAGAGGTGGCCGCCATTCCCGTCGGCGACGAAGTAGAGGTCCTCGGTCGCGGCGGGCTTCAGCACCGCCTCGATCGAGGCACGGCCAGGGTTGGCGATGGGCGTGGGCGGCAGCCCCTCGATCACGTAGGTGTTCCAGGCATGGGGCAGCTCGAGGTCGGCGCGGCTGATGGGGCGGTCGAGCGGCCCGGCGCCCTCGTTGATGCCGTAGACGACGGTCGGGTCGGCCTGCAGGCGCATGCCGCGGCGCAGGCGGTTGATGTAGACGCCGGCGACGCGCGCGCGCTCCGAGGCGAGGCTGGTCTCCTTCTCCACGATGGACGCGAGCACGAGCGCCTCCTGCGGCGTGCGCAGCGGCAGGCCCGGCGCGCGCTGGCGCCAGAGCTCGAGCAGCAGCTTGCTCATCGCGACGCGCTGGCGCTCGACGAAGCGCTCGCGGGAATCCCCCCAGGAGTAGAACCACGTGTCCGGCATCAGCGAGCCCTCGGGGCGCGGCGTCGCCTGCCCCTCCAGGCCCTCGGCGCGCGCCACGAGCGCCATGACCTGCTTCATGGTCAGGCCCTCGGGGATGGTCAGCCGGCGCTGGATCGTCTTGCCGGAGACGATGATCTCGGCCGCGCCGCGCGGGCTGACGCCGGCGGGAAACTCGAACTCGCCGAACTTGAAGCGCCGGTAGCTGCCCTCGACCATCGAGCCGACGGCGAAGATCCGCGGGTCCTCGACCAGGCCGGCGGCGGCGAGGCGCGAGGCGACCTCCTCGAGGCCCGCGCCACGCGGGATCACGACCGCGGTCGCCTGCGCCGAGGGTCCGCCCGCGTTGTAGCGCGTCCATACGAGCCCGCCCGCCGCGGCAAGCGCGACCACCAGCAGCACGAGGCACGCGAGGATGCGGCCGAGCATACGCATCGGCCGTCCTCGTCAGTCGAGGCGCGAGAGCACGACGCTTGCGTTCGTGCCGCCGAAGCCGAAGGAATTCGACAGCACGTGCCGGATCCTGCGCTGCTTCGCCTGGTGCGGGACGAGGTCTATGTCGCAGCCGGGCGACGGGTTCTCGAGGTTCAGCGTCGGCGGGGCGACCTGGTCGCGCATCGCGAGGATGCAGAAGATCGCCTCGACGCTGCCCGCCGCGCCCAGCAGGTGGCCGATGGCCGACTTCGTCGACGACATCGACAGCTGGTAGGCGTGGGCGCCGAACAGGCGCTTGACCGCGCCCAGCTCGATCTCGTCGCCAAGCGGCGTCGAGGTGCCGTGGGCATTGATGTAGTCGATGTCCTCGACGTTCAGCCCGGCGCGGCGCAGCGCGTTGCGCATCGAGCGGAAGCCGCCATTGCCGTCCTCGGGCGGCGCCGTGATGTGGTGCGCGTCGCCAGAGAGCCCGTAGCCCGTGACCTCGGCGTAGATGCGCGCGCCGCGGCGCTTCGCGTGCTCGAGCTCCTCGAGCACGACGATGCCGGCGCCCTCGCCCATCACGAAGCCGTCGCGGTCCTTGTCCCAGGGACGCGACGCGCGGGTCGGCGTGTCGTTGAAGGAGGTGGAGAGCGCGCGGGCCGCGGCGAAGCCGGCGATGCCGAGGCGCGAGACCGCGGCCTCCGCCGACCCGGCGACCATCACGTCCGCGTCGTCGAGGGCGATCAGCCGCGCCGCGTCGCCGATGGCGTGGACGCCGGTCGAGCAGGCCGTGACGGCGGAATGGTTCGGTCCCTTGAAGCCATGCTTGATCGAGACATGGCCGGAGACGAGGTTGATGAGGGCAGAGGGGATGAAGAACGGGCTGATGCGACGCGGCCCCTTCTCCTTGAGCGTGATCGAGCCCTCGTAGATCGCCTGGAGCCCGCCGATGCCCGAGCCGATCATCACGCCCGTGCGCTCGCGCTGCTCGTCGTCCTGCGGGACCCAGCCGCTGTCGGCGATCGCCATCTCGCCCGCGGCGATGCCATAGACGATGAACTCGTCCATCTTGCGCTGGTCCTTGGGCGGGACCCAGTCGTCGGCGTTGAAGCGCCCCTGCGAGGTCTCGCCGCGCGGGACCGTGCCGGCGACCTTGGCCGGCAGGTCCGACACGTCGAACTTCTGGATCGCGCCAAGGCCGGACTCGCCGGCGACAAGCCGCTTCCAGGACTCCTCGACGCCCGACCCCAGGGGAGTCACGAGCCCGAGCCCGGTCACCACTACCCGTCGCATCCGGTCTTCTCCAGCGAACTCAGCGGGCGACGCGTCGCGTCACTTGTGCGACTCGATGAACGAGATCGCGTCCTTCACGGTCGCGATCTTCTCGGCGGCGTCGTCCGGGATCTCGCAGCCGAACTCCTCCTCGAAGGCCATCACCAGCTCGACCGTGTCGAGGCTGTCGGCGCCGAGGTCGTCCACGAAGGACGCGTTCTCCGTGACCTTCGCCTCGTCGACGCCCAGGTGCTCGATCACGATCTTCTTCACGCGTTCGGCGATGTCGCTCATCTCGGTTGCCTTTCCAGCTCGATTTCATGCGTTCCCGGAGCCCGGACGGACCAGCGCCGGGGAACCCGATTCGGGAGCCTGCGGCCCCCCGTTGCGGCATTAGACGGACGGGGTGGTTAGCACAAGAGCCGGGTTCCGTTCCAGCCTCCGCGCCCCGCCGGCCAGGCCTCAGATCATCGCCATGCCGCCATTCACGTGCAGCGTCTGCCCGGTGACATAGGCAGCCTCCTCGGAGGCCAGGTACACGACGGCGGCCGCGACGTCGGCGGACTGGCCAAGGCGGCCGGCCGGGATCGACTGCACCAGCCGCTCGCGCTGCTGGTCGTTGAGGGCGTCGGTCATCGGCGTCGCGATGAAGCCGGGGGCGACGCAGTTCACGGTGATCCCGCGCGAGGCAAGTTCCTGGGCCAGCGCCTTCGACATGCCGATCATGCCGGCCTTGGCGGCCGCGTAGTTCGCCTGGCCCGGGTTGCCGGTCACGCCGACGATCGAGGTGATGCCGACGATGCGCCCCCAGCGGCGCTTCATCATCCCGCGCATCGCCGAGCGCGCGAGGCGGAAGCCCGCCGAGAGGTTGACGTCGAGGACCTTCTGCCAGTCCTCGTCCTTCATGCGCATGGCGAGGCCGTCGCGCGTCAGGCCGGCGTTGTTCACGAGGATGTCGACCTGGCCCAGCGCCTTCTCGGCATCCGCGAACAGCCGGTCGGTCGCCGCGGGATCGCCGAGGTCGCCAGGCACGGCCACCGCGGCGTCGCCGATCTCCGCGCGAAGCGCCTCCAGCGCCTCCACCCGGGTGCCGGAGAGCGCGACGCGCGCGCCCTGCGCGGCCAGCGCGCGCGCGATCGCGCCGCCGATGCCGCCCGAGGCGCCGGTGACCAGCGCCGTCCTGCCCTTGAGATCGAACATGGGTCGTCCTCCTCAGATCGTCTTCGCGAAGGCGTCGATGTCGGCGGGCAGGTTGAGCGCGACGGCCGTCATGTCCGGCTCGATGCGCTTCGCCAGCCCGGTGAGGACCTTGCCCGCCCCGCATTCGACCAGCGTGGCGACGCCCGCGGCCTTCATCCACGACACGCTCTCGCGCCAGCGGACCATGCCGGTCACCTGCCTCACCAGCAGCTCGCGGATCGCCGCCGGGTCGCTGGTGGCGCTCGCGGTCACGTTGGCCACCAGCGGCACGCGCGGCGGGGCGATCTCCGCCTTGGCGAGCGCCTCGGCCATCGCGTCGGCGGCAGGGCGCATCAGCGCGCAGTGGAACGGGGCGGACACCGGGAGCAGCAGGGCGCGCTTGGCGCCCTTGGCCTTTGCGATCTCCAGCGCGCGCTCGACGGCGGCCTTCGCGCCGCTCACCACCACCTGGCCCGGCGCGTTGTCGTTGGCGCAGTCGCAGACATCGCCCTGGGCCGCCTCGCGGGCGACCTCCTGGGCGGCGGGAAGGTCGAGCCCGAGCAGGGCCGCCATCGCCCCCTCGCCCACCGGCACGGCGCGCTGCATCGCGTCGCCGCGCAGGCGCAGCAGGCGCGCGGCATCGGCCAGGCGCAGCGCCCCCGCCGCCGCGAGGGCCGAATACTCGCCCAGCGAATGGCCCGCGACATGCGAGGCGAGCGCGGGCAGCGAGAGCCTGAACTCGGCCTCCAGCACGCGCACGACCGCGACCGACACCGCCATCAGCGCGGGCTGGGCGTTGGAGGTCAGCACGAGGTCCCCGTCCGGCCCCTCGAACATGATCCGCGAGAGCTTCTGGCCGAGCGCGTCGTCGACCTCCTCGAAGACGAGGCGGGCCGAGGCGAAGGCCTCCGCGAGGGGCTTGCCCATGCCGACGGCCTGCGAGCCCTGGCCGGGAAATACGAAAGCGCGCGTCATGATGCCGGGACCTCCCTGCGACTTGCCGGGCGCCCGGTTACGTCCCGCCCGGCAGGACTGTCAACTGCCTCGGTCGCGGATCAGGACGCGGGCAGCCGGACGACCTCGTCGAAGAACTGCCGCGGCTTCGTGCCCCGCGGCTTCGCCGCTTCCTCGGGGCTCCAGGGGATGAAGGTCGGCTTCCCCTTGAGTTCGGGCGACAGCGCCATCGCGCGCACGAAGGCGCTCGACGGCGCGAGGTTTCGTCCCACGACCGGGTCGGCCCCGGTCTCGAACCAGGCGGTCCCAGGCTCGATCCTGCGCACCTCGCGGCCGATCTCCGCTGCAAGGCGGCCATGGACGAGGCGCCGGATGCCGGGGCCGCGATGGCCATGGCGGGGCGTGACGCCGCTTGGCTCGAACTCCACGCGGTCCGCGCGCAGCAGCACGGGCTCGCCCGGATCGCGGTCGATGTCGTGGGCGAGGATCGTCCTTGCCTTGTCCGCCAGCGAGAGGTCGTCGACGCTTCCGGCGGAGAGCTCGAAGGTCCAGGCCTCGCCGTCGCCCTCGAGCTCCAGCGCCCCCTCGAGCAGCGTGCAGCTCTCGGCGGGCAGCACCTTGTGCCCGGCGGCGCCGGTGACGCGCAGCTCGCCGCGCCGGACATAGAGGGCGCGCGGCGCCGGCCGCCAGGACAGCCGCGCGCCAGGCACGAGGGCATCCTCGAGGAGGGCAAGGCGTATCGTCATCGGGTCGTCTCCTTCATCCCGAGCCCAGCCGTTGCTGGAGCATGCGGCCGAGCACCATCACGGCGAAGGCCGAGGCGAGCAGGAAAAGGCCCGGCCACAGCGATATCCACCAGGCCACGAGGATGAAGTTCTTCCCCTGCTCGAGGATCGCGCCCCAGTCCGGCGTGGGGGGCGCGACGCCGAGGCCGAGGAAGCCGAGCGCGGCCTCTATCTGCAGCGCGAGCGGGAAGAGCACCACGTATTGCAGAAGGACCAGCGGCAGCACGTTGGGCGCGACCTGGCGGAGCATGATCGACGCCTCGCCGAAGCCGAGCGCGCGCGCCGCCTCGACATAGGTGCGGCGGCTCTCGGCCAGCGCCCCGGACCGCGCGATGCGGAAGAACATCGGCAGGTAGACGATGGCGAGCGCCAGCACGAGGTTGGTCGCGCCGGGCCCGAGTATGCCGGTGATGACGACGCCCGCGATGATCGGCGGGAAGGTCAGGATCACGTCGACGACCCGCGCGGCGACGAGGTCGAGGGTCCCGCCCGCGTATCCGGCGACGAGCCCGAGGCCGCCACCGAGGATGGCGGAGGCAAGGAGTGCCCCGGCGACGAGGCCCAGCGTGATGCGCGTGGCGTGGATGACGCGCGCGAAGAGGTCGCGCCCGACATCGTCGGTGCCGAACCAGTGCGCCGCCGAGGGCGGCTGCAGCGCCCTGCCCGGGTCGACCGCGAGCGGGGACTGCGGCGCGACCAGCTCGGGCACGACGATCAGGACCGCGAAGGCCGCGAACAGGACGCAGCTCAGGACCTGGACCGGGGTCGCGCCGGAGAGCCGCGCGGCGATCGTGCCGGCGCTCATGGCCGCAGCCTCGGGTCGATGAGGCCGTAGAGCAGGTCTACGACCAGGTTGACGACGATGGCGATGGCCACGACGAAGAGCAGCGCCCCCTGCACGACCGGGTAGTCGCGGCCCTGGATGCCGGAGAGGATCAGCCTCCCGAGCCCCGGCAGCGAGAACAGGGATTCGATGACCACGGTGCCGCCGAGGATCTGGATCAGGATCAGTCCCATGAAGGTGACGAGCGGGATCAGGATGTTCCGCAGCACGTGGCGGAAATGGACCCGCGCCGGGGACAGGCCCTTGGCGATCGCCGCGCGGACGTACTCCCGTCGCAGTTCCGCCGTCATGCAGTCGCGCACGAAGTGGCTGTAGGCCGCGGCCTGCAGCACCGCGAGGCTGAGCACCGGCAGGACGAGGATGGCGATGTTGTCCGCGAGGTCCACCGATGGCGGCATGTAGGCGAAGGGCGGCGACCAGCCGAGGATCGACGACGCCCCGACCAGCAGCATCAGCCCGACCCAGAAGACCGGCGCGGAAAGGCCGGCGAGGTTGAAGACCTGGATGGCCGCGTCGACGCGGCTGCCCTCCATGATGCCGGCGAGGACGCCGAGCGGCACGCCGACCAGCGTCGCGAGGAGCAGCGTCGCCAGCGCCACCTCGAGCGTCACGAGGAACGCCTCCGCGACCAGCAGCGAGACCCGCTTGCCCTGGTACCAGCTGCGCCCGAGGTCGCCCTGCAGGACCTGGCCGACCCATTCCGCGAACTGGACATGGATCGGGCGGTCGAGCCCGAAGAAGCCGCGCAGCGCGCTGGCCGCGGCGGCGTCGCCGGACTGCCCGAGCATCTGCGCGACGATGTCGCCCGGCACCGCGCGCATCAGGGCGAAGACGACCAGGCTCGACAGCGCCGCCGCCAGCAGGGAGCTGGCGAGGCGCGATGCGAGGAACCTCAGCATGGCGGCGCGCGGCGACGCCCGCCGCCGCCGGGCGCGGCGGCGGCGGGCCTGCGGCTCACTCGGCGAGCCACGCCTTGACGAGGCCGAAATACCAGCCCGTCGGGTGCTGCTGGTGGTTGCGCACCCGGTCGCGCTCGACCGTCAGGAGGTCCGCCGAGAACATCATGATCGTCGGGACTTCCTCCGCCATGATCTTCTGGAACTCGTTGTAGATGCCGCGGCGCGTGGCGTAGTCGGACTCCTCGCGCCCGCGGTCGAGCAGCTCGCTCGCCCTGGCGTTGTTCCAGTTCCTGAAGTCGGCTCCGAGCGGCTGCGCGCGGAAATGGCGGTAGAAGAGCAGGCTCGGGTCCGGCGAGCTCGGCCAGTCGTTGAAGGTGAAGCCCATCTGGCGGCTCTGGAAGTTGCGCACCCAGACGCCGAGCTCGATCTTCCGGATGTTGACCTTGATGCCGATGCGCTGGAGCTGGTCGGCGATGGTGACCGCGCCCGCGTCCATCCAGTCGTAGCCGATGATCGTCGTGAGCTCGATCTCCAGGCCATTGGGGTGGCCGGCCTCGGCGAGCAGGCGCCGCGCGCGGTCGAGGTCGGGCTTCTGGTTGGGCACCTCGGCGAGCGGCAGGCCCCAGCGGTCCTGCATGCCCGCGACCATCGTGCCGATGACCTGGCCGTAGCCGGCGATCGAGGCCTTCATCACCGCGTCCTTGTCGACGGCGAGCGCGATGGCCTGGCGGACGCGCACGTCCTTCAGCGCGGGATGCTCCGAGCCGAGGTCGATGGCCTTCTGGTTCATCGACGGCGTGCGCACGAGCCTGACGCCGGGCACGCGGGCCAGCTGCTCGGCGTCCTGCGGGCGCGTGAAGATCCCGAGGTCGATGCGCCGGTTCTGCGCCGCGACGACCATCGCCGCGGAGTTCGGCATGAAGGCGAAGGTGACCTCGTCGACATGCGGCAGGCCCGCCTGCCAGTAGTCCTTGAACTTCTCGAAGACGAGCACCGAGTTCTGGCGGAACTGCCTGAGCTTGAACGGCCCGGTCCCGACGGAGACCTCGTTCAGCCTGGTGCGCGCGTCCGGCGTCGCGAAATAGTCCTTCGGGATGACGCCACCGTAGCGATGCGTCAGGGTGATCGGCAGGAGGCCGTTCTTGCGCGACAGGCGGAAGACGACGGTGTGGTCGTCCGGCGCCTCGATCGAGTCGACGGTCGAGAGGTCGCCCGCGCCGGGGGACCCGTTCTTCGAATCGCGCAGGTAGTCGTAGCTGTACTTCACGTCGGCGGCGGTCATCACCTGGCCGGTATGGAACTTGACGCCGCGCCGCAGCTTGAACGTGTAGGACAGGCCGTCGGCCGACATCGCGTAGCTCTCGGCGAGCAGCGGCACGGCCTGGCCGGACGCATCCTCGTAGAACAGGCCCTGGTAGGCGAGGACGGTGACGCGGATGCGGGCATCGGCGCCCTGGTGGTACGGGTCGAGCGCGGGCGGCTCGGTCAGCGAGCCGACCATCAGCTTGCCGCCGCTCTTCGCCGCGGGATCCGACTTGCCGTAGAGCATCGCGTCCTGCGCGAGCGCCGTCGTCGCCAGCATGGCGGCGATGGCGGCCCCGGCCAGGCGACCTGCCCAGCCTGCGATCCTTGCATTCATCTCTCGTCTCCCCCTCTTGGATGGCATTGAAGTTTCGGCACGCGGGACCGGGCGTCAAGCGCCGCGGCCCGCGCCCCCGTCATCGCGGGGCGACCGCGACGACGAACTCGATCTCGACGGGCACGCCCCTTGGCAGCTCGGCGACGCCGATCGCCGAGCGCGCATGCCTGCCCGCCTCGCCGAAGACCTCCCCGACCAGGCTTGACGCGCCGTCGACGACGGCAGGCTGCTCGACGAAGCCCTGCGCCGAGGCGACGAAGCCGACGAGCTTCACGACCCGCGCCACGCGGTCCAGCGAGCC
>JBEGVV010000058.1:0-23238 GCA_041178225.1 Pseudomonadota bacterium
GGGATCCTGAGCATCCTGATCCTGCCGGTGTTCCACGGCACGGAACTCTGGGGCTTCATCGGCTTCGACGCCTGCGAGCGCGCGATCGAGTGGACCCCCGACGACGTCGCGCTCCTGAAGATCGTCACGGAGGCCACCGGCCTCGCCGTCGAGCGCACCCACGCGGAAGGCGAGATCTACCGGATCGCCGTGCAGGACGCGCTGACCGGCCTCCACAACCGCCGCTACATGCTCGACCGCCTGGCGCAGCTCGCCGGCGAGGCCGCGCGCGGCCAAGCGCGCTTCGCCGTCGCTCTCGTCGACATCGACTTCTTCAAGCGCGTCAACGACACCCACGGCCATGCCGCCGGCGACCTCGTGCTGCAGCGCTTCGCCGCCGCCCTGCAGCAGCATTTCCGCACCTACGACCTGGTCGGCCGCCATGGCGGGGAGGAATTCCTGGTCGTGATGCTCAACGCCGAGGCGGCACAGCTCGCCGCCCGGCTCGACGCGCTGCGCGCGGCGCTCGCGGGCCAGCCGATCCGCCTCGAGGACGGCGAGGTCGTCCTGCGCTTCAGCGCCGGCGTCGCCGCGAGCCACGAGGCCGCGGGCCAGGACATGGTGCGCGAGCTGCTCGACGCCGCGGACAAGCGCCTCTACCAGGCCAAGCGCGCGGGCCGCGACCGCGTCGTGGCGACCACCCGCGCGCGGCACCCGCGCAGGTCCTAGGGCCGCCGCGCCCGGGGCTGGCGAGCGGGCCCGCGACCGGAGTATCTAGCGCCCCCATGGACAGGATCATCGCCACGTACCGCGTGCGCGCGGACGCCGCCTCGATCGCCGCGCGCGCCCAGGCGATCGCCGTCGAGCAGAGCGTCGAGATGCCGGTCGCGGCGATCGACGACCGCCGCGTGCTCGACGAGGTCGTCGGCCGCGTCGAGCACATCGCCGACGCCGGCGACGGGCGCTTCGACGTGCGCATCGCGCTCGCCGCGTCGACGACGGGCCACGAGCCCGGGCAGCTGCTGAACATGCTGTTCGGCAACGCCTCGATCCTCGACGACGTGGAGCTGCGCGACGCGGAGTTCCCGGACGCGATGGCGCGCGGCTTCGGCGGGCCGCATCACGGCCTCGCGGGCCTGCGCGCGATGGTCGGGGCCGGCGCGCGCGCGCTGACCTGCTCGGCGCTCAAGCCGCAGGGGCTGCCGCCGGAGGGCCTCGCGCGGGTCGCCGCGGCGCTGGCGCGCGGGCGCATCGACTTCATCAAGGACGACCACGGCCTCGCCGACCAGGCGTACAGCCCCTTCGCGCGGCGCGTGGAGGCCTGCGCGGCCGCGATCCGCGACGCCGCCGCGCAGGCCGGCGCGCGCACGCGCTACGCGCCGAGCGTCACCGGCGACCTCGACGCGATGCGCCGCCAGGTGCGCTGCGCGATCGACAACGGCGTCGACATGGTGCTGGTCGCGCCGATGATCTCCGGCCTGCCGGCCTTCCACGCGCTGGTGCGCGAGTTCCCGGCGATGGCCTTCATGGCGCATCCGGCCATGGCCGGCGCGGCGCGCATCGCGCCGCCGCTGCTGCTCGGCCGGATCTTCCGCATGCTCGGCGCCGACGCCACGGTCTTCCCCAACCATGGCGGCCGCTTCGGCTACTCGCCGGAGACCTGCCGCGCGCTCGCGCGCGCCGCGCTCGACCCCGATCGCGGGCTGCACGCGACCGTGCCCGTCCCCGCGGGCGGCATGACGACCGAGCGCGTGCCCGAGATGCTCGCCTTCTACGGCGCCGACGTCATGCTGCTCGTCGGCGGCGCGCTGCTCGCGGCACGCGAGCGCCTCGCCGAGGAGGCCGCCCGTTTCTCCCGCAGCGTCGCGGAGCACGCACATGGATGACACGACCGCCGCCCGGCCGACCGCCGCCCTGCCGACCGCCATCGCGACCTTCCGCCCCTCGACCGGCGCATGCCGCTGGGAGGGCGTGGACGAGCACGCCTACAAGGAGGAGGGCAGCGCGCCCTTCCGCTCCATCACGCGCCGCGTGCTGTTCGGCGACCCGCGCCTTTCCTGCGAGCTGCGCTACTTCGAGGTCGCCCCCGGCGGCTACTCGACGCTCGAGCGCCACGAGCACGTGCATGGCGTGATGATCCTGCGCGGCGCTGGCACCTGCCTCGTGGGCGGCGAGGTGCGCGCCGTGGCGATGCACGACCTCGTGTCGATCCCGCCGATGGCCTGGCACCAGTTCCGCGCCGCCCCCGACGCGCCGCTGGGCTTCCTGTGCATGGTCGACGTGGCGCGCGACCGGCCGCAGCTGCCGACCGAGGCGGAGCTCGCGGTGCTGCGCCGCGACCCGGCCATCGCCGCCTTCCTCGACGGCGGCTGAACCGCGCGGCGCCTCAGCAGGGCCCGAGCCGGATCCGCTCGATGCGCGCGTCGAGCCGGGACCTGGTGTCGTCCACGTCCGTGCCGACCATGATCTCCATGGCCAGGGGCGCCGCGGTGCCGCGGAAGGCCAGCTTCCAGTCGCGCGCCAGCTCGACCTTCTCCTCGAACCAGCGGCCATGCCCGGCATCGGCCGCGCGCAGCACGAAGACCTCGCCGAGCCCGTGCGCGTAGGGGTTCGTGAACGGGCGCGCCTCGCGCCCCGTGCCGCCCCAGACATAGACGAGCATGCTGCGCGGCAGGCGATGGTCGCCCGCCAGCGCCTGGGCCAGCGCGTGCTTGGTGCGCTGGACGAAGCCCGCCTCGGTCGGCCAGCCATCGAAGCCGACCGTGATCGCGATCGCGCGATCGTCGCCGCCGCGGCGGTCGAGCGGCGTCGGCGGCGGCCCGGCATCGACGCGCCAGCGCCAGGACAGGCACTCGCCGCCCTTGTCGACGGGGCGCCAGACGAAGCTGGCCTGCGCCTGCGCGGTCAGGCGCAGGCCGCCCTCCGGAAGCGCCTCGAAGGTCGCGGGCTCGATCCCCGACCAGCCGCCCTTGGTCCAGCCGGCGTCGCGCAGCGCGTCGGAAGTCGGCAGGCGCTCGGCCGGCGCGCCGATGAAGGGCGCGAGCAGGAGCACCGCGAGCGCGCGGCGAAGGCGGCTCGGCATGCGCCGTCGGCAGGATCGCGGCGTCGCGCGGATCAGGCGGCGAGCAGCAGGGCGCCAGCGAGCGCGATGGCGGCGCCCAGCGCGCGCGCGAGGCGCGGGGCCGGGCGCGCGACGAGTGCCACGCCCGCGAGGCCGATCGCGTGCAGCGTCGCCGTCGCCAGCATGAAGCCCGAAGCGGTCGCGAGGGCGGAGGCGCCGGCCAGCAGCTCGCCGCCATGGGCGTGGCCGTGGAAGACGGCGAAGGCGGCGACCAGCGCGACCGCGATCCAGGTCGCCGGCCGCGCGGCGAAGGCGATCGCCGCGCCGAGCGCCAGGACCGAGAGCGCGATCGCGACCTCCACGCCGGGCAGGGCGAGGCCGGACATGGCCAGCGCCGCGCCCGCCGCCATCGCGACGAGGAAGCCGGCGGGCAGCGCGCGGGACGCGAGGCGGCCGGACTGCGCGGCCCAGGCGCCGACCGCGACCATGGCGAGCGCGTGGTCGAGGCCGGAGAAGGGATGGGCGAGGCCCGCGAGGAAGCCAGCGGCCTCGCTGCCGCCGACATGCGCCGCGGCCGGGCCGGCCGCCAGCGCGAGCACCGAAGCCAGCGCGACCCCGCGCGACGCGACAAACCGACCGACCATGATGCGCTCCCCGTTCCCGAAGATGGATCCAAGCCTCGCGGGCCTGCGCGCGCGAGGATAGGCCCGCCCCCGCGCGGTTGCCAGCGCGGCGGCGCCGGTCAGATGCTGAGGTCGAGGAGGTTGTAGTCGCGCATCGAGGCCTTCGCCGCCTCGTCCCAGCGCGGCGCCTCGCCCGCCTCGACATGCGGGCGGTAGGCGAAGGGCGTCTCGTGCGGGAAGCGGCGGCGGCGCGCGTCGATGCCGTAGCCGATCACGCGCGCGCGCTGGCGGATGCGCGCCTCGTCGTAGGTGGCGGCCGCGTTGTGCAGGCCGCCGCCGCGCACGCCGAGGACGGAGCGCCGGCGGTGGAAGCCCATGTTGAGCGTGACGCGCCAGTCGCGGCTGGTGTTGGCGAAGGAGCCATGCACGGCCTGGCGGTTGGTGATCGCCACGTCGCCGGGCGCGCAGACGATCGGCACCGCCTCGGGCAGGCGGTCGCTGCCCGCGGCCTCGGCCATCGCCCGGATGTCGACCTTGCGCAGCTTGTGCGAGCCCGGCACGACCCAGACGCCGTTGGCCGGCGTGCAGCCATAGAGCTGGGCCATGAAGTTGAAGCCGTGCGTGCCCTCGTCCCAGTCGGGGCTGTCCCAGTGCGTGACGCCGTCGCGGTGCCAGGCGACCGAGGCGCCGAGGCCGGGCGGCTTGACGAAGATCGCCTCGTTGAACGGCGCGAAGTCGTCGCCGTTCACCGCCGCGGCCATCGCCAGCAGCTGCGGGTGCCCGTAGACGCGCAGCTGCGTCTCGCTGAACTGCAGCGAGCCCAGGATGAGGTAGACGACCTCGTCGGGCGCGTCGGCCGCGGCCTGCGGCTCGTGCATCTTCACGGGATGGCGGCCATTGGCGAAGGACGTGCCGCCCGCCGGGTCGCCGAGCGGCTTCGACCAGAACAGCGTCGGCGCCTTGCAGTCCGCGGTGATCGCGCGCCGCCCGCGCGCGTCGAGCGTCGCGTCGCTGCGCACCGGCAGGCGGTCGAGCAGGTCGCGGATGTCGGCGTCGATCTCGGCGAGTTCCTCGGCGCCGAGCACGCCCTCGAGCACGTAGAAGCCGCAGCGCCAGTAGGCCTCGAGGATGTCGGGGTGGATGCGGCCATCGGGTCCCAAGCGCACCGGCCCGCGATTGCCCAGCGCCGCCGCGCGACGCGCGCCCGCCTCGAGATAGGCCTCCATGGCGGCCTGCTCGCTTCCATCGTCGATGCCGGACATCGTTCCCCGCTCCCCCGCTCGATCCACTCGGGGGCCGATCCTAGCCGAGCTTCGCGCCGGGGATGAGGTCCCGCGCGTCCTATGCCGCCTCGCCGCAGGCCGGGCAGGCTGGGTCCTTGCGGACCTTGATGCGGGTGAAGCGCGTGCCGAGCGCGTCGTAGAGGACGAGCGTGCCCGAGAGGCTGTCGCCGATGCCGAGCAGTTCCTTGATCGCCTCCGCCGCCTGCAGCGTGCCCATCACGCCGGCGACCGCGCCCAGGATCCCCGCCTCCTCGCAGCGCGGCACGAGGCCAGGCGGCGGCGCCTCGCGGTGCAGGCAGCGATAGCAGGGCCCGCCGGTCCAGGGCTTGAAGGTGGAGAGGTGCCCCTCGAAGCGCAGCAGCGAGGCCGCCACCAGCGGCTTGCGCAGCCGCGCGCAGGCATCGTTGAGCAGGTAGCGCGTGGCGAAGTTGTCCGAGCCGTCGAGCACGATGTCGTAGGCCTCGATCAGGCCATCGGCGTTCGAGGCGTCGAGGCGCAGCTGGTGCGGGATCAGCCGCGCCTCGGGGTTGATCGCGGAGAGCCCCTCGATCGCGCTCTTCGTCTTCGCCATGCCGAGGCGGTCGCTCGCGTGGACGACCTGGCGCTGCAGGTTGGAGAGCTCCACCACGTCGGAATCGACGATCCCGATCGTGCCCACCCCGGCGGCCGCGAGGTACATGAGCGCCGGGCTGCCCAGGCCGCCCGCGCCGACGACAAGCACGCGCGAGGCCAGCAGCCTCGCCTGCCCCTCCTCGCCGACCTCGTCGAGGATGAGGTGGCGCGCGTAGCGCAGCTCCTGCTGCTCGGTGAGATCGGTCATGGAGCGCCCCCCGTCCCCGTCGAGCCGAAGCCGCCCGCGCCGCGCAGCGTCGCGGGCAGTTCCGCCAGCTCGTCCCAGGCGACGCGCGCCACGGGCGCCACGACAAGCTGCGCGATGCGCATGCCGCGCGTCACGACGAAGGGCGCGTCGCCGAGGTTGGCGAGGATGACGCCGACCTCGCCGCGATAGTCGGCGTCGATCGTGCCGGGCGAATTGAGGCAGGTCACGCCGTGGCGCAGCGCGAGGCCCGAGCGCGGCCGCACCTGCGCCTCCGTGCCCTCCGGCAGGGCGATGGCGATCCCCGTGGGCACCAGCGCGCGGCCGCCGGGTGGGATCTCCAGCGGCGCCTCGACGGCGGCGTGCAGGTCACAGCCCGCGGCGCCCGCCGTGGCGTAGGCGGGCAGCGGCAGGTCGCGCCCGTGCGGCAGGCGGGTGATGGCGGCGCGCAGGATCATCGCCGCCCCAGCGCGCCGGCGATGCGCAGCGCGAGGCGCCGCGCGACCTCGTCCTTGCCCATGCGCGGCCAGGTCTCGACGTCGGCCGCGTCGACCACGTGCACGAGGTTGCTGTCGCCGCCGAATATGCCGCTGCCCGGCGAGACGTCGTTGGCGAGGATCCAGTCGCAGCCCTTGCGCAGCAGCTTGGCGCGCGCGTTGGCGACGAGGTCCTCGGTCTCCGCGGCGAAGCCCACGACGAGGCGCGGGCGACGCTCGTCGCGGCGCGAGAGCGTGGCGAGGATGTCGGGGTTGGGCGCGAGCGCGATCGCCGGCGGCGGCGCTTCCGCGGATTTCTTGAGCTTCTGCCCGGCCGGCGCGGCGACGCGCCAGTCCGCGACCGCGGCGGCGCAGACAGCGACGTCGGCGGGAAGCGCGCGCAGGCAGGCCGCCAGCATCTCCTCGGCGGTCTCGACATGCACGACCTCGACGCCCTTCGGGTCGGGCAGGCGCACGGGGCCGGAGACCAGCGTCGTGCGCGCGCCCAGCGCCGCGAGCGCGGTCGCGATGGCGTGGCCCTGCTTGCCCGAGGAGCGGTTGGCGATGTAGCGCACGGGGTCGATCGGCTCGTGCGTCGGGCCCGAGGTGACGAGCGCGCGCATGCCCTCGAGCAGCCCCGCGCCGCCCAGCACGCGGTCGATCGCGGCGAGGATCTCCGCGGGCTCGGCCATGCGGCCGACGCCGGTCTCGCCCTCGGCGAGCAGTCCCGAATTGGGGCCGACCACGGCGGCGCCGCGCGCGGCGAGCGTGGCGATGTTCGCCTGCGTGGCGGGCGAGTTCCACATCACGTGGTTCATCGCCGGGGCGAGCAGCAGCGGCCGGTCGGTCGCGAGCAGCACCGTGGAGGCGAGGTCGTCGGCGATGCCGAGCGCCGCCTTGGTCACGAGGTCGGCGGTGGCGGGCGCGACGACGACGAGGTCGCAGTCGCGCGCCAGCCGGATATGGCCGATCTCGTGCTCGTCGGTGAGCGAGAAGAGGTCGGTGAAGGCGCGCTCGCGCGACAGCGTCGCGACCGAGAGCGGCGTCACGAATTCCTGCGCCGCGCGCGTGAGGATGCAGCGCACCGACGCGCCGCGCTCGCGCAGGCGGCGGATCAGCTCGAGGCTCTTGTAGGCGGCGATGCCGCCGGCCACGACGAGGAGGATCGACTTGCCCTGGAGCATGGATGCGTCCCCAGTCTAGGCGTGCCGGGCGCGGCGGCGCGAGCGGCTCATCGCAGGAGATGCGCGGCGAGCGCGCCGGCCAGCGCCGCGAGGACGAGGCCGCGCCAGCCGAAGCCGCCCCGGCGCGACAGCGCGGCGAGGGTCTCGCGGTCGAGGCGCACGCCGCCATCGGCGACCACGGCGGCGGCGCGCTCGAGGTTCTGCACCAGCGCCGGCAGGGAATCGAGCCGCGCCAGCGCGGCCTGCGCGAAATCGGCCGCGCGCGCGGCGGGCCCGCGGTTCTCGGCCATCCAGCTCTCGATCAGCGGGCGCGCCAGCGCCCACATGTTGACCTCGGGGTTGAGGGCGCGGCCGACGCCCTCGCAGACCAGCATGGATTTCTGCAGCAGCAGCAGCCGGGGCTGCGTCTCCATGCGGAAGCGCTCGGTGACCTCGAAGAGCTGCGCCAGCAGCCGCGCGAGCGAGATGTCCGAGAGCTTCTTGCCGAAGATCGGCTCGCCGATCGAGCGCGCGGCCTGCATGAAGGCGTCCATGTCCTGGTCGGCGGGCACGTAGCCGGCGCGGAAATGCACCTCCGCCACCGCGCGGTAGTCGCCGGTGAGGAAGCCGAGCAGCATGTCCGCGAGCCAGGCGCGGGTCGGCCGGTCGATGCGCCCGACGATGCCGTAGTCGACGGCGACGAGCGCGCCGTCGGGCGCCACGAAGACGTTCCCGGGATGCATGTCCGCGTGGAAGAAGCCGTCGCGGAAGACCATCTTGAAGAAGACCCGCGCCGCCGCCGCGACGACCGCGTCGGGGTCGATGCCCGCCTCGACGAGGCGCGCGCGCTCGTCGACGGGGATGCCCTCCACCCGCGCCGTCGCCATCACGCGCCGGCCGGTGAGCGTCCAGTCGACCTCCGGCACGCGCAGGTCGGGGTCGTCGCGGAAGTTCTCCGCCATCTCCGAAGCCGCCGCGGCCTCGAGCCGCAGGTCCATCTCGCGCGCCACGGTCTGGGCGAGCGTGTCGACGACCTCGACCGGCCTGAGGCGGCGCAGCCGTGGCGCCACGCGGATGGCGAGGCGCGCCAGCCAGTCGAAGAGCGCGATGTCCTCGGCGAATTGCCGGTCGACGCCGGGCCGCAGGATCTTGACCGCGACGTCTCGGCCGTCGCGCGTGCGCGCGAAATGCACCTGCGCGATCGAGGCGGCTGCCACCGGCACGTCGTCGAAGGCCTCGAAGAGCTCGGCCATCGGCCGGCCGAGCTCGGCCTCGATCGTGGCGTGGGCCTCGCGGGCCGGGAAGGGATCGAGCCGGTCCTGGAGGCGCGAGAGGTCGGCCGCCACCTCCTCGCCGACGATGTCGGCGCGGGTGGAGAGCGCCTGGCCCAGCTTGACGAAGCCGGGGCCGAGCGCCGTCAGCGCGGCGGCGAGGCGCTCGCCCGGCCGGCCGGGCACGGGCTCGCGCGGGCGCAGCACGCGCAGCGCGAGCGCGACCGGCGCGGGCGGCGGGCCGCTCGCCTCGCCGAGCCAGGCCAGCGCGTCGTGGCGCGCCAGCGTGGCGGCGATGCGCCAGAGCCGGCGCAGGTTGCGAAGCGCGCGGATCACGGCGGCGCGTCCGTCACAGGCGCCAGGCCGAATGGATGGCCGCGATGCCGCCCGAGAGGTTGCGGAAGCGCGGGCGGCCGAGGCCGGCCTCGCGCATGCGCGCCACCAGCTCCTCCTGGCGCGGGAACCGGCGGATCGACTCCACGAGATAGGCATAGGCCTCGCGGTCGCCCGCCACCGCCTGGCCCAGCGCCGGGAGGATCGAGAAGGAATAGGCGTCGTAGAGCCGGTCGAGGCCGGGCACGACGACATGGCTGAACTCGAGGCACAGGAAGCGCCCCCCCGGCTTCAGCACGCGCCGCGCCTCGGCCAGCGCCTGGTCGATGCGCGTGACGTTCCGCAGCCCGAAGGCGATCGTGTAGGCGTCGACGCTGCGGTCGGGCAGCGGCACGCGCTCCGCGTCGCCGACGACGATGCCGATGCCGCAGCCATCGAGGCCCGGGATCTCGCCGCCATCGAGCAGGCGGTCGCGGCCCCGCGCGACCATCGCGGCGTTGATGTCGCACACGATGGCGCGGCAGCCCGGCGCGGCGGCGACGATGGCGCGCGCGACGTCGCCCGTGCCGCCCGCGACGTCGAGCACGAGCTCGCCCGCGCGCGGCGCCAGCTGCGCCACCAGCTCCGCCTTCCAGATCCGGTGAACGCCCGCCGACATCAGGTCGTTCATCAGGTCGTAGCGGTCGGCGACCGAGTCGAAGACGCGGCGCACCAGCGGCGCCTTGGCGTCGGCGGGCACGGTGCGGAAGCCGAATGAGGCCGTGTCGGTCATGGGGCGGGCAAAATAGCGCCGGAACCCCGCCCTAGCCACCTCGGCGGAGGGGCGGGGCGCGCTCTGGCGCCGCGGGCGCGGGCAGGCTAGATGACGGCGCCATGGATACGCCCCGCACCCTGATCGACGCCGGCACCATCGCCGCGCGCATCGACGCGCTGGCCGCGCGCATCGCCACGACCATGCCCGAGGACTTCGTGATGGTCGTGATCCTCAACGGCGCCTTCATGTTCGCCGCCGACCTCTCCCGCGCGCTGGCGCGGGCGGGGCGGCACCCGACGATGGAGTTCATCAACCTCAAGAGCTACGGCGACGCGACGGAGAGCGCCGGCCAGGTCCGCGTGCTCGGCACGCTGCCCGAGCGCCTCGACGGCCGCGCGGTGCTGCTCGTCGACGACATCCTCGACACCGGCCGCACGATGCATTTCGCGCGCTCGCTGCTGGCCGGGCTGGGCGCCGCGCCGGTGCAGCTCTGCACCTTCCTCGACAAGCCCTCGCGGCGCGTCCTCGACATCCGGGCCGAGCATGTCGGCTTCGAGGTCGAGGACCGCTTCGTCGTCGGCTACGGGCTCGACCACGCCAAGAAGTGGCGCGGCCTGCCCGACCTCGCCGCCATCGACTGAGCGGGCGGCGCGCGTGCCCGAGCTGCCGGAGGTCGAGACCGTCCGCAGGGGCATCGCCCCGCATCTCGAGGGCGCGCGCATCGTCCACTTCGTCGCGCGCCGCGCCGACCTGCGCACGCGCCTGCCCGCGCGGCTCGCCGAGCGCGTCTCCGGGCGGCGCGTCGGCGCGGTGCGGCGGCGCGCGAAATACGTCCTGGTCGAGCTCGAGCCGCGCGGCGCCGATCCCGCGGAGACGATGGTCATCCATCTCGGCATGAGCGGCAGGCTGGTGGTGCGCGCCGCCGACGGCGCGCCGCCCGGCCGCCACGAGCACGTCGCCTTCGCGACCGACCGCGGCATGGAGATCCGCTTCTCCGACCCCAGGCGCTTCGGCGTGCTCGACCTCGTCGAGACGGCGCGGCTCGACGCGGACAGGCGCTTCGCGCCGCTCGGGCCAGAGCCGCTCTCCGACGCCTTCACGCCCGAGGCGCTCGCCGCCGCGGTCAGGGGCAGCCGCACCTCGATCAAGGCGGCGCTGCTCGACCAGCACCGCGTCGCGGGCGTCGGCAACATCTATGCCTGCGAGGCGCTCTTCATCGCGGGCATCTCGCCGCGACGGCGCGCGGGGTCGATCTCGCCCGAGCGGCTGGCGCGGCTGGTCGCGGCGGTGAAGGACGTGCTGGCGCGCGCCATCGCCGCGGGCGGCTCCTCGGCGCGCGACTACGTGCAGAGCTCGGGCGAGGCCGGCTGGTTCCAGCATTCCTGGGCCGTCTACGACCGCGAGGGCACGCCCTGCCCGGGCTGCGACTGCGGCGGCGGCGTCAGGCGCATCGTGCAGGCCGGGCGCTCCACCTTCTATTGCGCGCGCCGGCAGCGCTGAGGTAAGGCCCCGCGCGATGGACCTGCCCCGCATCGCCGCAAAGGCCGCCTCCCGCCTGGCGGGGGCCGCGCTCGCCGCGGCGCTCGCCGCCTGCGCGGCCCCGGCGCCGGGGCCGGCGCCCGCAGCCGCGCCCGCGATGCCCGGCGAGGGCTATTTCGCCGGCATCGACGACCTGCCCCTGGCGCCGGGCCTGGTGGAGCGGCCGGGCGAGCGCACCAGCTTCGAGACCGTCGCCGGGCGCATCGAGGCGCGCGGCGCGGCCGGGCGGGCCAGCCGCGAGGCGGTGGCGCTGTTCTACGCGCAGGCCCTGCCGCAGCTCGGCTGGCAGCCCCAGGCCGATGGCACCTACGCGCGCGGCGGCGAGCGGCTCGGCCTCGAATTCTCCAACCCGCCGGAGGATGCAACCACGCTCCTCCTGCGCATCCTGATCACGCCGGGCTGAAGCCAGGCCCCGCGCAACCCCCCAGCAGACCCGAAGAGGATCCCATGGCCTACGAGAACATCCTGGTCGAGACGCGCGGTCGCGTCGGCCTCGTCACCCTCAACCGCCCGAAGGCGCTCAACGCCCTCAACGCGGCGCTGATCGCCGACCTCGGCCACGCGCTCGACGCCTTCGAGGCGAATGCCGAGGTCGGCGCGATCGTGGTCACCGGCTCCGAGCGCGCCTTCGCCGCCGGCGCCGACATCAAGGAGATGGCGTCCAAGGGCTACATGGACGTCTACCTCGAGGACTTCATCACCCGCGGCTGGGAGCGCATCACCACCTGCCGCAAGCCGATCATCGCCGCGGTCGCGGGCCATGCGCTGGGCGGCGGCTGCGAGGTCGCGATGATGTGCGACTTCATCATCGCCGCCGACAACGCGCGCTTCGGCCAGCCGGAGATCAGCATCGGCACCATCCCCGGCGCCGGCGGCACGCAGCGCCTGGCGCGCTATGTCGGCAAGTCGAAGGCGATGGAGATGTGCCTCACCGGCCGGATCATGGACGCCGCCGAGGCGGAGCGCAGCGGGCTGGCCAGCCGCGTCGTGCCGGTCGGCGACCTGGTCGCCGAGGCGGTGAAGACCGCCGAGAAGATCGCCTCGATGTCGCGGCCGATCGCCATGATGGTCAAGGAGTCGGTCAACCGCGCCTACGAGACGACGCTCGCCGAGGGCATCCGCTTCGAGCGCCGCCTCTTCCACTCCACCTTCTCGACCGAGGACCAGAAGGAAGGCATGGCGGCCTTCGTCGAGAAGCGCCAGCCGCAGTTCAGGAACCGCTGAAAAACCGGGCTCCGCGCGCGCGCCAGGGGCTGCGCGCGCGGCCCCGTGCGGTTGACGCTCGCGGCGGGCCGGGGCTATAACCCGCCGCCTTTTCGCACCCAATCCCTCATTCACGGAAGATCGCAATGGCCAACACGAAATCCGCAGCGAAGGCTGCCCGCCAGTCGCTGAAGCGCAAGGCCGTGAACGACGCGCGCCGCTCGCGCATCAAGTCGAGCGTCAAGAAGTCCGAGACGGCGATCGCCTCCGGCGACAAGGCCGCGGCGGCCGAGGCCTTCAAGGCGATGCAGACCGAGCTCATGCGCGGCGCGCGCAAGGGCGTCGTCCACCGCAACGCGGTGGCGCGCAAGATGTCGCGCCTGTCGAAGCGCATCAAGTCGCTGAAGGCTTGACACGAGGCGCGCGACGCGCAAGGCCGCGCGCGCGCCTTCGACCATCCTCCCCTGCCGCGCGAGAACGTCGCGTGGCGCGGGAGTCGAGGAAAAAATTTTCCGCGCCTCCGGGCGCGCATGTTGCCGCCCCGCGAAGCCGGTGCTTAGAGTCCGGCCGTCGTCGCCTGCAAGCGGTCGCTAGAACCTGCACGCGAGCGTCGGCCTGACGGGGATGGGCGGAACGCGCTTCGGCGCGCGAAGCGCAAGGCGAAGAGTAAGCATCGGGCGAGGGACGCCCGCATCGGCGCATGTGCGGGCATGGTCCCGCGCGGGATGCGCGAGGCGGGGCGGGCCGGTGCCCGCGAACGGGTTCTGTAATGCGGATCGCGCCTCGCGCGGCCGCGCGAGGCGACGGCGAAAGGCGACCTGGGTCGACATGACGGCGACGAGCGACACTGCAGAGGGCTACGCGGGCGACCTCGCGCCGCGCGAGGCGTGGGACCTGCTGGCGCGCGAGCGCGGCGCGGTCCTCGTCGACGTGCGCTCGCGCCCGGAGTGGAGCTTCGTCGGCGTGCCCGACCTCGCCTCGATCTCCAAGCGCCCCGTGCTCGTCGCCTGGCAGCACTGGACGCCCGGCCCGCAGGGCGCGGTGATGGCGCCCAACGCCGCCTTCGCCGAGGAACTCGCGGCGGTCGTGCCGTCGCGCGAGGCGCCCGTCGTCTTCATCTGCCGCTCGGGCGCGCGCTCGCGCGCCGCCGCCATCGCGGCGACCAGGCTCGGCTACGCGCGGGCGCATAATCTTTCGGGTGGCTTCGAGGGCGTGCATGACGGCGAGCGCCATCGCGGCCGCGTGGACGGGTGGAAGGCCTCTGGCCTCCCCTGGACGCAGGACTGAGGGGCGGGGGACCATCGGCATGGGCACCGACAAGGATCCGTCCGTCGAGGGGCAGTGGGCGCGCGTGCGCGCGAAGCTCCGCAAGGAGCTGGGCGACACCGCCTATCGCAGCTGGATCCGCCCGCTGACCCTGCTCGGCGTGGAGAACGGCGAGGCAAGGCTCGGCGCGACCACGCGCTTCGTGCGCGACTGGGTGCGCTCGCACCACGCCGACCTGATCCGCACGATCTGGGCGAGCGAGAACCGCGAGATCGCCGCCGTCGACATCGCCGTGCAGGCCGCGACGACCGTGGCGCGCAGCGAGGACCTCGCGCGCGCCGAGCCGCCGCGCCCCGCGATGCAGCTGCTGCGCGCGCCCGAGCATGCCGGCGCGACGGCGTCCGACGCACCCGAGGAATTCGGCGCCGCGCTCGACGCGCGCTTCACCTTCGACACCTGGGTCGTCGGCAAGTCCAACGAGTTCGCCACCGCCGCCGCGCGCCGCGTGGCCGAGGACACCAAGGCCTCGATCAACCCGCTCTTCCTCTATGGCGGCGTCGGGCTGGGCAAGACCCACCTGATGACGGCGATCGCCTGGCACATCCGCAGGCGCCACCCGCAGCGCCGGGTCATGTACCTCTCGGCCGAGAAGTTCATGTTCCAG
The DNA here is from genome assembly GCA_041178225.1 of Pseudomonadota bacterium. Lineage (GTDB taxonomy): Bacteria > Pseudomonadota > Alphaproteobacteria > CACIAM-22H2 > CACIAM-22H2 > CAIOSQ01. The sequence goes on from JBEGVV010000058.1 coordinate 14,433, forward strand.
TTCATCCGCGCGATGCGCTCGAAGGACACGATGTCCTTCAAGGAGCAGTTCCGCTCGGTCGACGTGCTGATGATCGACGACGTGCAGTTCATCGCCGGCAAGGACGCGACGCAGGAGGAGTTCTTCCACACCTTCAACGCGCTGGTGGACCAGAACAAGCAGATCGTCCTGTCCGCGGACAAGAGCCCGTCCGACCTCGAGGGCGTCGAGGAGCGCGTGAAGTCGCGCCTCGGCTGGGGCCTCGTCGCCGACATCCACCCGACGACCTACGAGCTGCGCCTCGGCATCCTGCAGGCCAAGGCCGAGCGCGCGGGCGTCGCGGTGCCGATCAAGGTGCTCGAGTTCCTCGCCCACAAGATCACGCAGAACATCCGCGAGCTCGAGGGCGCGCTCAACCGCATCACCGCCCACGCGACGCTGATCGGCCGCCCGATCACGATCGACAGCTCGCAGGAGGTCCTCCACGACCTCATCCGCGCCAACGACCGGCGCGTGACGATCGAGGAGATCCAGAAGCGCGTGGCCGAGCATTTCGCGATCAGGCTGGCGGACATGCACAGCCCGCGGCGCGCGCGCGCCGTGGCCCGCCCGCGCCAGGTGGCCATGTACCTCTCCAAGCAGCTGACCTCGCGCTCGCTGCCGGAGATCGGGCGCAAGTTCGGCGGCCGCGACCACACGACGGTCATGCACGCCGTGCGCAAGATCGAGGAGCTGCGCGCCTCCGACCACGGCTTCGCCGAGGACATCGACCTCCTCCGGCGCATGCTCGAGTCCTGAGGGCGGCGGCCCCGTCCCCGGGACCGCCAAGCCGCCCGCGATGGCAGCCGAGCCGACCATCCTCGTCACCGGCTTCGAGCCCTTCGGCGGCGACGACCTGAACCCCAGCGCGCTGGTCGCCCGGGAGCTTTCCGGGCGGCGCATCGCCGGGGCCATGGTCGCCTCCCGCATCCTGCCCGTCGACCTCGACGGCCTCGGGGCGGCGCTCGACGCCGCGCTGGCCTCGCTGCCCGCCCCGCCCCTGGCCGTGGTCGCGCTCGGCCTCGCCGCCAGCGAGGCGGTGATCCGCCTGGAGCGCGTGGCGCTCAACGTCGCGGACTTCTCCATCCCCGACAATGCCGGCGCGCTGCCTCGCAACCGGCCGCTCGAGCCCGGCGGCCCGGACGGGCGCCTGAGCCGCCTGCCGCTGGAGGCGATCCTGGGGGCGCTGCTGGCGAGGGGCATCCCGGCCAGGCTCTCCGAGACGGCCGGGCTCTACCTGTGCAACGCGGCGATGTACCGCCTGCTCGGGCGGCTGCCCCCGGGACTGCCATGCGGCTTCGTCCACCTGCCGCCGCTGCCCGCCCAGGTGGCGCGGCGCATCGCCCGGTCCGGGGGCAGGGTCTCCGGGCGGGATCCCGGCCTCGCCTCCATGCCGCTGGAGCTCCAGGCGGAGGCGATCGCCGTCGTCGTGGAGACGACGCTGGCGGGCGGCGGCGCGGCCGCCTGAGCCGGCCCCGGCAGCCCCCGCCGGATCCGGTATTCTTCTATAGGCTTCAAGCGCTTCTGCTATAATAGCGTCCCTTGTGGTTGGGTGGCGGATCGGCGTCCTGCCGCCGCCCCGGCAAGGTGGCCCGCCCGGCCCTCCCGGGCGCGCCGGAAAGCGCTGGCGGACCCCTCGCCCGCGCGCCGCGCAGGACGCCGCAACCAGGGTTGCAGCCGCCCCATGAAGCTCACGATCGAACGCAGCGCGCTGCTCAAGGCGCTCGCCCATGTGCAGAGCGTCGTCGAGCGCCGCAACACGATCCCCATCCTCGCCAACGTGCTGCTCGACGCGCAGAAGCCGCGCCTGTCGCTGGCCGCGACCGACATGGACATCGCGATCGTCGAGAACGTCCCCGCCGACGTGGCGAAGGGCGGCACGATCACCGTGCCCGCGCACACGCTCTACGAGATCGTGCGCAAGCTGCCCGAGGGCAGCCAGGTCGTCCTCGAGACGATCGGCGACAAGGGCCAGGTGAGCCTGCGCGCGGGCCGCTCGAGCTTCGCGCTCGCGAGCCTTCCCGCCGACGACTTCCCGCGCATGACGGGCGGCGAGCTGCCGCACCAGTTCGAGCTCGCCTCGGCCGAGCTCAAGGGGCTGATCGACCGCACGCGCTTCGCGATCTCCACCGAGGAGACGCGCTACTACCTCAACGGCATCTACCTGCACGCGGGCCAGGCCGGCGGCATCCGCGTGCTGCGCGCGGTGGCGACCGACGGCCACCGACTCGCGCGCGTCGAGATGGCGCTGCCCGCGGGCGCCGAGGAGATCCCCGGCGTCATCCTGCCGCGCAAGACGGTGATCGAGCTGCACAAGCTGATCGCGGAGACCGACGCGCCCGTGCAGGTGTCGCTGTCCTCCTCGAAGGTGCGCTTCGCCGTCGGCGACGTGACGCTCACCTCGAAGCTGATCGACGGCACCTTCCCCGACTACGAGCGCGTCATCCCCACCGGCAACGACAAGGTGATGGAGGTCGACCGCGTCGAGTTCACCGCGGCCGTGGACCGCGTGGCGACGATCTCGACCGACAAGTCGCGCGCCGTGAAGCTCTCGCTGGGCCGCAACCTCCTCACGCTCACCGCGTCGAGCCCGGACGCGGGCGCCGCCGAGGAGGAGATCGCTGTGCGCTATTCCGGCGCGGCGATCGAGATCGGCTTCAACGCGCGCTACCTCCTCGACATCGCCGAGCAGATCGAGGGCGAGGGCGCGCGCTTCCGCATGGCCGACGCCGCCGCCCCGACCCTGGTCGAGGACATCGCCGACCAGAGCGCGCTCTACGTCCTCATGCCGATGCGCGTGTGAGGCGGATGGCCGCTGTCGCGCGCGCGACGGAGGAGGCGAAGCCGGGCGCGCGCCCGGCCGACGCCGTGCTGCGGCTGACGCTCGACGCGTTCCGCTGCTACGACCGGCTGCGCATCGAGCCGGGCGCCGGCCCGATCGTCCTCTGCGGCCCCAACGGCGCGGGCAAGACCGCGCTGCTCGAGGCGGTGTCGATGCTGGCGCCGGGCCGCGGCCTGCGCCGCGCCGCGCCGGCGGATCTCGCGCGGCGGCCACGCGACGGCGCCGCCACCCGCCCCTGGTCGATCGCCGCGCAGGCGGCCTGCGCCGATGGCGACGTCGACATCGGCACCGGCCAGGACCCGGAGGGCGGAGAGCGCCGCGTCGTGCGCATCGACGGCCGCCCGGCGCGCGGCCAGAAGGCGCTCGCCGAGCGCCTCGCCATCGCCTGGGCGACGCCCGAGCAGGACCGGCTCTTCCTCGACGGCCCTTCCGGCCGGCGACGCTTCCTCGACCGCCTCGTGCTCGGCTTCGCGCCGGGCCACGCGGCGGAGCTCGCCGCCTACGAGCACTGCATGCGCGAGCGCGCGCGGCTGCTGGCCGAGGGCAAGGGCGACGATTCCTGGCTGGGCGCCCTCGAGGACGGCATGGCGCGCCACGGCATCGCGGTCGCCGCGACGCGCGCGGCGATCGTCGCGCGGCTCGACGCCGCGGCCGCCTCGGGCGGCGGCGCCTTCCCGGCCGCGCGCCTCGCCCTCGAGGGCGACAGCGACCGCATGCTGCGCGCGATGCCCGCGCTCGAGGCCGAGGAGCGGCTGCGCGCCGCGCTCGCCGCCACGCGCGGTGCCGACGCCGCGCATGGCGGCGCGGCCCATGGCCCGCATCGCAGCGACCTGCGCGTGCGCTTCGCGCAGAAGGACATCGCCGCCGAGGAAGGCTCGACCGGCGAGCAGAAGGCGCTCGTGCTCTCGATCGTGCTCGCCAACGCGCGCGCGCTGGCCGCGGAGCGTGGCAGGCCGCCGGTCCTGCTGCTCGACGAGGTCGTCGCGCATCTCGACCGCGCGCGCCGCGCGGCCTTCGCCGACGAGGCCTGCGCGCTCGGCGCGCAGGCCTGGCTCACCGGCACCGACGAAGACCTGTTCCAGGGGCTGCGCGGGCGCGCGCAGTTCTTCCGCATCCTCGATTCCAGCGTGGCAAGGGCATGACCGATCCCATCCAGCCGAGCGACCCCGCGGCCGAGTACGGCGCGGAATCCATCAAGGTGCTGCGCGGCCTCGACGCGGTGCGCAAGCGCCCGGGCATGTATATCGGCGACACGGACGACGGCACGGGCCTGCACCACATGGTCTACGAGGTCGTCGACAACGCGATCGACGAGGCGCTGGCGGGGCATTGCCACGACATCGAGGTGCGGCTGGAGCCCGACGGCTCGGTCTCCGTCGCCGACGACGGGCGCGGCATCCCCACCGACATCCACCGCGAGGAGGGCGTGTCGGCGGCGCAGGTCATCATGACCCAGCTCCATGCCGGCGGTAAGTTCGACCAGAACTCCTACAAGGTCTCCGGCGGCCTGCACGGCGTCGGCGTGTCGGTGGTCAACGCGCTCTCCGAGACGCTCGACCTGACGATATGGCGCGAGGGCCGCGAGCACTTCATGCGCTTCCGCCATGGCGAGCCCGAGGCGCCGCTCGCCGTGGTCGGCGCATCTGGCGGGCGACGCGGCACGCGCGTGCGCTTCAAGCCGTCGCGCGGGACCTTCACGCGCACGGAGTTCGACTTCCGCACCCTCGAGCACCGGCTGCGCGAACTCGCGTTCCTGAACTCCGGCGTGCGCCTCGTCCTCGTCGACGCGCGCAGCGTCGAGCCGCAGACGGTCGAGATGCGCTACGAGGGCGGCATCGCCGCCTTCGTGCGGCACCTCGACGCCTCGCGCAAGCCGCTCCACGAGCCGGCGATCGCGCTCTCCGGCGCGCGCGACGGCATCACCGTCGAGGTCGCGATGGAGTGGACCGACGCGTTCCACGAGACGATGCTCTGCTTCACCAACAACATCCCGCAGCGCGACGGCGGCACGCATCTCGCGGGCTTCCGCGCCGCGCTCACGCGGCAGGTCAACCGGCTGGCCGACGAGTACCAGGCCAAGCGCAAGGAGAAGCTCGCGATCTCGGGCGAGGACGCGCGCGAAGGCCTGACCTGCGTGCTGTCCTGCAAGGTGCCGGACCCGAAGTTCTCGTCGCAGACCAAGGACAAGCTGGTCTCCTCCGAGGTGCGACCCGTCGTGGAGAACATCTGCAACGAGCAGCTCGAGGAATGGTTCGCCCGGCACCCCGCCGAGGCAGGCCGCGTCGTGCAGAAGGTGATCGACGCGGCGGTCGCGCGCGAGGCGGCGCGCAAGGCCCGCGACCTGACGCGGCGCAAGGGGGCGCTCGACCTCGCCTCGCTGCCCGGCAAGCTCGCCGACTGCCAGGAGCGCGACGCCGCCAAGGCCGAGATCTTCATCGTCGAGGGCGATTCCGCCGGCGGCTCGGCCAAGCAGGGCCGCAACCGCGCCTTCCAGGCGATCCTGCCGATCAAGGGCAAGATCCTGAACGTCGAGCGCGCGCGCCAGGACAAGATGCTGTCCTCGGCCGAGATCGGCACGCTGATCACGGCGCTGGGCACGAGCATCGGGGAGGACTTCAACCCCGAGAAGGCGCGCTACCACAAGATCATCATCATGACCGACGCGGACGTCGACGGCTCGCATATCCGCACGCTGCTGCTGACGTTCTTCTTCCGCCAGATGCGGCCCCTGATCGAGCGCGGCTTCCTCTACATAGCCCAGCCGCCGCTGTTCAAGGCGGCGCGCGGCAAGTCCGCCGTCTACCTGAAGGACGAGCGCGCGCTGGAGGACCACCTGATCGCCGGCGGCATCGAGGGCGCGACGCTGGTGGGCAGCGACGGCGCGCAGCGCGCCGGCGCCGACCTGCGCGGCATCGTCGAGAAGGCCCGCGCGGCGCGCGCGCTCATCACGCCGCTCGCGCGGCGCGCGGGCAACCGCGACGCGGTCGAGCAGGCGGCGATCCTCGGCGCGCTCGACCCCGCGATCCTCGGCGACGCGCGGCAGGGCGGCGAGGTCGCGCGCGTGGTCGCGCGACGCCTCGACGCGCTGTCGCCGGACACCGACCGCGGCTGGACCGGAGAGGCGCGCGACGGCAGCCTCGTCTTCGAGCGCCGCCTGCGCGGCGAGACCGACCGCGCGACGATCGACATGCAGGCCGTCGCCTCGCTCGAGGCGAGGCGCCTCGTCGAGATGGCCGGCGAGTTCCAGGAGGTCTACGGGCGCTTCGCGAAGCTGCACCCGCCGCGCCCCGAGCGCGGCGAGCCGCCCGCGCCCATCCACGTGACCGGCCCCACGCGCCTCTTCGACGCGGTGGCGGAGATGGGCCGCAAGGGCGTCTCCATCCAGCGCTACAAGGGCCTCGGCGAGATGAACCCGGACCAGCTCTGGGAGACGACGCTCGACCCGGCCGCGCGGCGCCTGCTGCAGGTGCGCATCGCGCATGTCGAGGACGCCGACGGCATCTTCGCGACGCTGATGGGAGAGGTCGTCGAGCCGCGCCGCGACTTCATCCAGGAGAACGCCCTCAAGGTCGTGAACCTCGATGCCTGAGTCCGCGCGGCCGGGCGGAGCGGCCATGGCCGGGGACGCGGGGGCGGACCTGCCCGTCGACGACATCGTCCTGCCGTTCCAGGTCGACGCGGTGCGCGGCCGGCTGGTGCGGCTCGGCCCGGCGGTCGACGAGATCGTCGGCCGCCACGCCTATCCGCCGGCGGTCGGCCAGGCGCTGGCGGAACTCGTCGCGCTCGGCGCGGCGCTGGCGCTCACGCTCAAGTACGAGGGCGTCTTTTCCATCCAGGTGAAGGGCGACGGCCCGGTGCGGCTGATGGTCGCCGACGTGACGACGGCCGGCGCGCTGCGCGGCTACGCCCAGTTCGACGCGGCGCGCGTCGCCGCCCTGGGCGCCGCGACGCCGTCCGTGCCCCGGCTCTTCGGCGCCGGCTACCTCGCCTTCACCGTCGACCAGGGCGCGGAGATGGAGCGCTACCAGGGCATCGTCGAGCTCGCCGGCGCGACGCTCGCGGAATGCGCGCACCACTACTTCCACCAGTCCGAGCAGTTCCGCGCCGGGCTCAAGGTCGCGGCGCGGCGCGGCGCGTCGGGCGCCTGGCGCGCGGGCGCGCTGATGGTGCAGGCGCTGCCGCCAGGCGACGCCCAGGGCTCGGCCGAGGGTCGTGACATCGACCTGCCGCTCGGCGCCGGCGACGAGGACGCCGAGGACCTCTGGCGCCGCATGCTCGTGCTGATGAGCAGCGCGCGCGACGCCGAGCTCGTCGATCCCGGCCTGCCGGGCTGGAAGCTCGTCGACAGGCTCTTCCTCGCCGAGGGCGTGCGCATCTACCGCCCGTCGCGCCTGCGACATGCCTGCCGCTGCTCGCGCGCGCGCGTCGAGGGCGTGCTCGCCTGCCTGCCCGGCGCCGAGCTCGCGGAGATGAAGGTGGACGGCGTGGTGCGCGTCACTTGCGAGTTCTGCAGCGCGCATTACGATTTCGACGACGCCGAGGTCGCCGCGCTCCATGCGCGACCCGCAACGGAGGCCAGGACATGAATCGCCATCCACGCGCCGCGCGGCGCCAGTTCCTCGCCTGCGGCATCGCCGCCGCCGGCCTCGCCGCCTGCACCCAGACGCCGCCGGCGCCGGTCTTCCCGGCCATCACCTTCTCGCACAAGGGCGCGTTCCGCCTCGCCGTGGAGCGCGTCGAGCTGCGCAGCACCTACGCGCCCCCGATGCGCCGCCCCAACATCGAGCACGAGGTGCCGGTGTCGCCAGTCGAGACGGTGCGGCGATGGGGATCGGATCGCCTCGCGGCGACCGGCGACACGGGCAGCGCGGCCGTCTTCATCGTGCGCGAGGCGGCGATGACGGAGACCGAGCTCAGGAAGGAGACCGGGCTTCGCGCGACGATGACCAGCCAGCAGGACATGCGCTACGACCTCGCGCTCGCGGCGACGATCGAGATCCGCGACTCGCGCAGCGGCGTCGTGGTGGCGAGCTGCGACGCCCGGGCGGCGGGCTCGCGCAGCGTCGCCGAGGGCATCGCGCTGGCCGCGCGCGAGCGCGCCTGGTACGCGCTGACCGAGCAGGTGATGGAGACGCTCGACGCCGAGCTCGAGCGCCAGGTCCGCGCGCATCTCGCGCCCTTCCTGCGCTGAGGCGCGTGGCCGCGCGGCGGTGCGGCGGCGTCAGTCGCGCCAGAAGCGCCGGCTGAAGAGCACGAGGACGGTGATCAGCTCGAGGCGGCCGAGCAGCATCGCCGCCGACAGGATCCATTTCGCCGCCGGCGGCAGGGGCGCGAAATTGCCCGCTGGCCCGATCACCTCGCCGAGGCCCGGGCCCACGTTGCCAATCGCCGTGGCCGCGCCGGTGAGGGCCGTGACGAGGTCGAGGCCGCAGAGGCCGAGCGCAGCCGCCGTGACCGCCCAGGTGAAGCCGTAGAGGGTCACGAAGGCGAGCACCGACTGCGCCACCGCGTCGGTGATGGGCTTGCGGTTGTACTTCGCGACGAAGACGCCCGAGGGCAGCAGCGCCTGGCGCATCTGCGCGCGCCCGACCTCGAGCAGGACCTGGAACCGGAAGATCTTGATGCCGCCGGCGGTCGAGCCCGAGCAGCCGCCGACGAAGGTCAGCATGAAGACGAGGACCAGCGGGAACGGGCCCCACAGCGCCCAGTCGGTCGAGGCGAAGCCGGTCGTCGTCATCACCGAGGCGACGGTGAAGGGCGCGTGGCGCAGCGCGTAGCCGAGCTCGCGGCCCTCGGCGAGAACGAGCCAGGAGCCGATCGCGAGCGAGAAGGCCGCGAAGATGCCGAGATAGGCACGCAGCTGCGTGTCCCGCAGCAGCGCTGCCGCGTCGCCCTGCCAGGCCCGCAGGAACAGCGTCAGCGTGAGGCCGCCGCAGAGCATGAAGA
>JBEGVV010000059.1:0-13422 GCA_041178225.1 Pseudomonadota bacterium
CGACCGACGACGCAAGCGCCAGGACCGGGCGCGGCAGCGGACTGGCTAGGCGACGACGACCCGCAGCCGCGCAGGCGACAGGCTCTCCGCGCCGACGCCGGCATCCGCGAGCGCGCGTGGCGGGCGATCGTCGCGGATCAGGGCGGCGGCGGCCTCGGCGAGCGCCGGCGCCATCATGATGCCGAAGCCACCCTGGCCGGCGAGCCAGAAGAAACCGTCTGCCCCGGGATCGAAGCCCACGACTGGCACGCGGTCGGCGACGAAGCTGCGCAGGCCCGCCCAGGCGCGCGCCACGCGCCGCACCTCGAGATGCGTGCGCTGCTCGAGCACCTCGACGATGGTGGCGACATCGAGCTCCTCGGGCTGGACGTCCTGTGGCGCGACCGGCGTTTCGTCGCCGGGCGAGGCCATGACCTGGCCGGCATCGGGCTTGAGGTACGCGTCGCTGCCGGCGAAATCGATCGCCGGCAGCGTGGCGATCCCGCCGGCGAGTGCGGCGGGCGGATCGACCAGGATCGCGGTGCGGCGCCTGGGCACGAGGCCGATCGGCGTCGCGCCCGCGAGCGCGGCGATCTCGTCAGCCCAGGCGCCAGCCGCGTTGACGAGCAGCGGGGCCTCGAAGCGCGCCACGCCGCAGGCAACGTGCCACGCGCCGGCGCGACGCTCGATTTCCGCGACGCGGCTGTCGCAGGCCAGGACCCCGCCGGCGCGCCTGAAGCCGCGCAGGAAACCCTGGTGGATCGCGGCGACATCCATGTCCATCACGCCCGGTTCATGGGCCGCGGCGGCGACGGCTTCGGCGCGCAGCAGCGGCGCCATCGCTAGCACGCGCGCGGCGTCGATGCGATCGATGCGGTTGCCGGGACCGTCGAGCGCCAGCACCGCGTCCAGCCGCGCCTCGTCGCCGGGCGCGGCGACGGTGATCGCGCCGCGTGGCCGCAGCAGCTTCGCGTCCGTGAAGCCCGGGGGCGGCTCGACGAAGAAGGCATGGCTCGCGGCGTTGATCCGCTGCACCACCGGCGGGCCGTAGTTGCGCGTGTAGAGCGCGGCCGAGCGACCGGTGCTGTGGTAGCCGGGCGCCGCCTCCGCCTCGAGCAGCAGCACGCGTCGGTCGGATGCCAGCGCGAAGGCCAGCGAGGCACCGGAGATCCCGGCGCCGATCACGATCGTGTCGAAGCGCGTCATCGCGGCGCGAGCCTCGCACGACATGAAAGAAAAACAAAACGCATTGACCGCGTGAAAGAAATATTGCCTGCTTCGAGGCGGAGGGCGGAATGGACGGAACGGTGCGCCAGCGGCTGACGGAATGCCTGGGCAGCGGCTCGAGGGCCGACCGCGCGCTGGCCAGCTACATCCTCGCCAAGCTCGGCACGATCGCCTTCGAGACCGCCGCGAGCCTCGCGGCCAAGGTCGGGGTCAGCGAGCCGACCGTCGGCCGCTTCTGCCGCTCGCTGGGCTATCGGAACTTCAAGGACCTCAAGGACCAGCTGCGCGAGGACATCGGCGACCGGCCCTGGCTGATCAGCGACCGGCTGCGCAGCTTCCAGGCGCGCGCGCGATCGGGCGAGGACCAGCTCGCGCGCGGGCTCAAGCTCGAGATGTCCGGCCTGGTCGCCGTCTACGAGCTCGCGCAGACCGCGGAGTGGAAGCGCGTGGTCCGGCGGCTCACCCGCGCACGCGACGTCTACGTCACCGGCTTCCAGACCGAGCGCGGCATGGCGCAGTTCTTCGCCAACCAGCTGCAGTACCTGCGCGACCGCGTTCATCACGTCGACCTCGCCGCCGGCAACTTCGCAGAGGTCCTGCTTGGCGAGCGCAAGGGGGCGTGCCTCGTGATGTTCGAGGCGCGGCGCTATTCGCGCATGGCCCGGCTGCTGGCGAGGGACGCGCGCGCGGCGCGCATCCCCACCACGCTGGTGACCGACGCGTTCTGCGACTGGGGTCGCGGCAGCGTCGACGAGATGCTCGTCGTGCCAACCGAGTTCAACATGTTCTGGGACTCGACCGCGCAGATGGCGAGCCTCGTGAACCTGATGATGAATGCGGTCTTCGTCGAGCTCGGACCGCAGGTCGAGAAGCGCATCGAGCGCATCTCGCAGCTCCACGCCCGCTACACCGGCCATGTCGGCGACGCCTCGGGGCCCGCCGCCTGACCGCCAACCGCCACCCACGAAGAAACCACGACAGGGGAGTTCCTTTCGCCATGCGCAACGTCCTGAAATCCACCATGCTCGCCGGCGCCGCCGTGCTGGCGCTCGGCGCCGGGCTGTGCTCGACCTCGCTGGCCGCGCGCGCGCAGGAGGCGACCTTCGTGCTCACCGCGCGCGACGTCGGCGCGCCAATGTACAACCCGATCAAGGCGACCAAGCTCAACTTCGCCAACACGCTGATCTTCGATCGGCTGGTGATCCGCGACGCCGACCAGAGCTTCCACGGGCAGCTGGCGACGAGCTGGGAGTCGACGCCCGACGGCAAGCTGTGGACGTTCAAGCTCAGGCCCGGCGTCAGGTTCCACAACGGCGAGCCATTCAACGCGCAGACGATCGCCTGGTGGGTGCCGAAGTTCGCCGGCACCGAGAACGCCTACATGACCGAGGCGATCGAGAAGGTGGAGGTCGTCGACGACCTCACCGTGAAGCTGCACATGAAGACGCCCGATCCGAACCTGCTCTACAACCTCGCGAGCAGTTTCATGGGCGTGCCCGCGCCCAAGGCCTTCGACGCGCTCGGCGACAAGTTCGGCATCAGCGAGGCCGTCGGCAGCGGGCCGTTCAAGTTGCAGGCCTTCACCGTCGGCCAGCAGACGGTGCTGGTACGCAACGACGACTTCGCCTGGGGCTCGGCGCTGTCCGCGAACAAGGGTCCGGCGAAGATCAGGAAGCTGACCATCCGCGAGATCCCCGAGGACTCGACCGCGTTCCTCGAGCTGCGCACCGGCGGCGTCGACATGCTGGTGAGCGTGCCCACCGACTTCCTGCCGCGGCTGCAGGCGGAGCGCTCGATCAAGGTCATGACCCTGCCCGGCACCGAGGTCATGTACATGCCGATCAACACCTCGGTCGAGCCGTTCACCGACATCCGCTTGCGCGAGGCCGCGGCGCTGGCGGTGAACCAGAAGGAGATCGTGGCCAACCTCTACGGCGGCGTCGGCCAGGTCGCCGACACGTTCCTGATCAGCTCGCTGCTCGAGTCGGACGTCGACCCGAGGTTCAAGGTCGCCTACAACCCGGACCGCGCGCGCAAGCTGCTCGACGAGGCGGGCTGGACGATGGCGGCCGGCGGCGTGCGGGCCAAGGATGGCAAGCCGCTGCAGGTCAAGCTCTGGACGCAGAACGGCACCGAGTTCAAGCGCGTCACCGAGGTGGTGCAGGCGCAGCTCAAGGCGATCGGCATCCAGGCCGACATCACCGTCCTCGACCCGAGCACGATCAACGCGCAGTACCGCAAGAGGACCGAGCACCAGCTCGCGGTGCGCGCCTATAGCTGGACGAACGCCGACATCATCGACTGGTTCTTCAGCGGCAAGCGCCTCGGCTATCCCAACGTGTCGATGTTCAACGACCCGAAGGCGGAGGCGCTCAACGTGAAGGCGATGAAGGAATCGCGCACCTGGGACGAGCGCGTGGCGAACTTCAAGGCCTACCACGAGTACGTGCTCTCGCAGTTCGCCTTCGCGCCGATCTACCAGCCGGCGCAGAGCTTCGCCTTCAACCAGACGCGCCTCGCCTTCCCCGACAAGGTACGCGGCCAGTCGGTGCAGAGCCAGACCGTGCTCGACATCGCGGTGAAGTGAGCACCTGAACGACGGGACGGCGGGGACGGCGCCATGCTCGGCTTCGTTGCACGGCGACTGCTGCTGCTGCTGCCGGTGTTCCTCGCCGTCTCCGTCGTCATCTTCCTCGTCATCCACCTCGTCCCGGGCGATCCGCTCGACGCGCTGCTGCAGGTAGGCTCGTCGCCCGAGCAGAAGGCTGCGATGGCCGCGCGCTACGGCCTCGATCGGCCGCTGCCGCTCCAGTACCTGATCTGGCTGCGCAACCTCGCCGAGGGCGACCTCGGCACCGCGATCGTGCTGCGCCAGCCGGTCGTCGACCTGATCGCCGACAACCTGCCGCACAGCCTCGCGCTGGGTGGCCTCGCGTTGCTCTTCTCGACGCTTGCCGGCATCGCGGCGGGCGTGCTGGCCGCGACCTGGCGCGATTCCTGGCTCGACCGCGGCGTGATGGCGCTCATCCTCCTCGGCTCGACGCTGCCGAGCTTCTGGCTGGGCCTGTTGATGATCATGCTCTTCGCCGTGCAGCTTGGATGGTTCCCGGTTTCGGGCGCGCGCAGCGCGAGCGCCCTCGTGCTGCCGGTGGCGACGATCGGCCTCGGCGCGATGGCGCTGGTCGCGCGCGTGACGCGCGCGGCGATGATGGACACGGCGCGGCGCGACTTCGTGCTGATGCTGCACGCCAAGGGCCTGTCGCCGGCGACGATCCAGCTGAGGCACGTGTTGCGCCATGCGCTGCTGCCGGTGACGACGATCCTCGCGTTGCGCATCGGCTGGATCCTCGGCGGCGCGGTGACGATCGAGTTCGTCTTCGCGCGGCCGGGCCTCGGCTCGCTCCTGATCCGCTCGCTCAACCAGCGCGACTATCCGGTCGTGCAGGGCTGCCTCCTGATGCTGGCGATCGCGGTGATGCTGGGCACGCTGCTGGGCGACGTCGTGCAGGCGGCGATGGATCCGCGCATCCGCGACCGGGCCGTCGGCAAATGAGCCGTGACACGGCACTCGCCCGCGTGCTGCGCACCCCGCGCGGCGGGATCTCCGCCGCGGTGCTGCTGCTGCTCGTCCTGGCGGCGGTCTTCGCGCCCGCGATCTCGCCCTTCGGCTATGCCGACCAGAACCTGCCCATGGCCAACAGCGCGCCCTCGGCCAGGCACTGGCTCGGCACCGACGAGTTCGGCCGCGACCTGCTGTCGCGCATCATCCACGGCGCCCGCACCTCGCTTGCAGTCGGCACGGTCTCGATCGGCATCTCGATGCTGTCTGGCATCGTGCTCGGCGCCACGGCTGGATATCTCGGCGGCGCCTTCGACCGCGTCGTCACCTCGATCGTCGACCTGACCTGGTCCTTCCCGGAGATCCTGATCGCGCTGATCCTGATCGCGATCCTCGGGCCGGGCCTGCAGAGCACGGCGGTAGCGATCGCGATCGGATATCTCGCGCAGTTCACCCGCCTCACCCGCACGCAGGTGATGTCGCTGCGCGGCGAGACCTATGTCGAGGCGACGATCGGCCTTGGCGCCACGCACGCGCATGTGCTGTTCCGCCACCTGCTGCCGAACGCGATCACGCCCGTGATCGTCGCGGGCATGCTCGCGACCGGCAACGCGATCGTGCTCGAGGCGACGCTGGGCTTCTTCGGGCTCGGCGCGCAGCCGCCGACGCCGAGCTGGGGCGCGATGATGAGCAGTGGCACCGCGCAGATCTTCATCGCGCCCTGGATCATCCTCTTCCCCGGGGTCGCGATCGCGGTCACCGTCATCGCGATCAACCTGTTCGGCGATGCGTTGATCGACGCGCTCGACATCCGCAGCCGGCTGAGGACGGGCTGAGATGGCGCTGCTCGAGGCCGAGGATCTCGCGGTGGCGATCGGCAGGCTCTCGCCGCTCGATGGCGTCTCCTTCCGCGTCGGCAAGGGCGAGGTGCTCGGCATCGTCGGCGAGTCCGGCTCCGGGAAGTCGCTGACGGCGCTCACGGTGATGGGCCTGCTCGGGCTGGTCGGCGGGCGCGTGACGCGCGGCGCCATCCGCTTCGACGGCACCGACCTCGTCGGGCTCGACGAGGCCGCGTACCGGCGGCTGCGCGGGCGACGCATCGCCCTGATCACGCAGAACCCGATGACCTCGCTCGATCCGCTGCAGCGCGTCGGCGCCCAGATCGACCAGGTCGCGCGCCTGCATCTCGGCCTCGGCCCCGCGGCGAGCCGCACGCGCAGCATCGAGATCCTCGAGCAGCTGCGCATCCCGCGCGCGGCGATCGTGCACGGCCAGTATCCGCACCAGCTCTCCGGCGGCATGAAGCAACGCATCGTCATCGCGATGGCGCTTGCCGCCGATCCCGACCTCATCATCGCCGACGAGCCGACCACCGCGCTCGACGTCACCATCCAGGCGCAGATCATCGACCTCATGGGCGAGCTGGTGCGCGCCCGCGGCGTGGCGCTCGTCCTGATCACCCACGACATGGGCGTGGTCGCGCAAGCCTGCGATCGCGTGCTCGTGCTCTACGCCGGCCGCGTCGCCGAAAGCGATCGCGTCGACGCGATCTTCGCGGCGCCGCGCCATCCCTACACGCGCGCCCTCATCGCCTGCATCCCGCGCGAGGGGATGGCACGCGGGTCGCTCTCCGGGATCCCCGGGCTCGTGCCGAGCGTGGCCGACTACGCCGCTGGCTGCCGCTTCGCGCCACGCTGCCCGCAGGCCGAGGCGCGCTGCCGCACGGAGGCGCCCGTGGCGCGCGCGATCGGGGAGCGCGTCGTTGCCTGTCACGTGGCGGAGGCGGCCGATGCCTGAACCGCTCGTCGCCCTGCGCGCGCTGTCGCGGGACTTCGTCGTTGGCGGCGGGCTGCTCGGCAAGCGTCGCGTGCTGCGCGCGGTGCACGACGTGACGCTCGACGTCCCGCGCGGTCGGATCACGGGCGTCGTGGGAGAATCGGGCTGCGGCAAGTCCACGCTCGCGCGCCTCGTGCTGCGTCTCATCGAAGCGAGCTCCGGCAGCGTCGTGTTCGACGGTCGCGACCTCGGCAGCGTGACCGCGCGCGATCTGCGCGCGCTGCGACGGCGCATGCAGATGGTCTTCCAGGATCCCTATGCCTCCATCGATCCGCGCTACAGCGTCCGTGCGGCGCTGCGCGAGCCGTTCGAGGTCCAGGGCTTGAAGCTGGGTGCCGCGGAGGCAGGGCAGGCCGTGGCGCAGCTCCTCGATCTCGTCGGCCTCAGCGCGGCGCTGGCGGATAGCTTCCCGCACCAGCTCTCGGGCGGGCAGAAGCAGCGCGTGGGAATCGCCCGGGCGCTCGCGCTGCGCCCCGATTTCCTGGTGCTCGACGAGCCGACGGCCTCGCTCGACGTCTCGATCCAGGCGCAGATCGTGGCGCTGCTCGAGCGGTTGCGCGACGAGCTGGGCCTCACCTACCTGTTCATCTCCCACGACCTCGGACTGGTCCGCTACCTCTGCGACCGCATCGTCGTGATGTATCTCGGCAGCGTCGTCGAGGTCTTGCCGACCGCGCGCGCGAAGCCGCGGCACCCCTATACGCGCGCCCTGCTCGACAGCGTGTTCGAGCCCGATCCCACGCGCCGACGCAAGGTGGCGCGGCTGAGCGGCGAGATCCCGAGCGCCTTCGACCCGCCGCCGGGCTGCGCCTTCGCCGCGCGCTGCGCCCAGGCGAACGCGCGGTGCCTCACGGAACGGCCCGTCCTCGCGGATGACGACGGCCACGCCGTTGCCTGCCACCATCCGCTCGCCTGAGCACGTCACCCGGAGCCATCGCGATGCCCACCATCCTGACCGCCGAGTTCTCGCATGAGAGCAACACCTTCTCCGTGCGCAAGACCGGGATCGCGGCCTTCGTCGAGCGCGGCTACTTCGTCGGCGAGGACGCGGTGCGTGCGCGCGGCGACGCGAACACCCCGCTGGCCGGCTTCCGCGACGTCGGCGCGGCGAAGGGCTGGAGAATGATCCACGCGATCAGCGCGACGGCGCAGCCAGCAGGACCGGTGACCGCGGAGGCCTTCGACCGGCTCGCCAGCGAGATCGTCGAGGTGGCCCGGCGCCATCGCGACGAGCTCGACGGCATCCTGCTCGGGCTGCACGGCGCGATGGTGACCGAGGCGAGCGAGGACGGCGAAGGCGAGTTGCTCGAGCGCGTGCGCGCGGTCGTCGGCCCCGAGCTGCCGATCGGCATCACGCTGGACCCGCATGCCAACGTGACGAGGCGGATGTGCGCGCTCGCGCAGGTCATCGTCTCCTACAAGACCTACCCCCATGTCGACATGCGCGAGCGCGGCCGCCAGGCCGCCGAGGTCCTCGGCCGCGCGATCGCCGGCGAGATCAGGCCGCGCACGCTGCGCGTGGGCCGACCGATGCTCGAGGAGGTGAATGGCGGGCGCACCGATGTCGGCATCATGGTCGAGTTGCTGAAGCGCGCCCGCGCCCGGGAACAGGAGCCCGACGTCTTCGTCGTCAGCATCAATGGCGGGTTCGGCACGGCGGACATCGCCGAGGTCGGGCCGAGCGTGCTCGTCACCTGCCAAGGCGACGAGGCGCGCCACCTCGCATTCGCGGAGTCGCTCGCCGACGAGATATGGAACCACCGCCACGATGTGCAGAACGACTACATGAGCGTCGAGCAGGCGGCGAAGCTCTGCCGGGACTACCGGGGGGACACGGGTCCGATCATCGTCGCGGACTACGCGGACAATCCCGGCGGCGGGGCCTACGGCGATTCGACGGAACTGCTGCGCGCCCTGCTTGCCGCGGGCGTCAAGGACTGCGTCTTCGGCCCGATGGTCGACGCCGAGGCGGCTACCGAGTTGCACCGGCACAAGGTCGGCGACACCGTGCGCCTCAGGCTCGGCGGCAAGACCGATCCCCGCTTCGGCGGCGGGCCTCTCGACCTCGAGGCGCGCATCCTGCTGCTCGGCGACGGTGCATATGTCGGCGACGGGCCGATGATCGGCGGCCTGAAGGGCAGCTGGGGCCGCATGGCGGTCATCAAGGTCCAGGACATCGAGATCCTGGTCGCGACCGCGCCGCAGCAGGCGCTGGACCTGCAGCAGTTCCGCGCCTTCGGCATCGATCCGGCCGCCAAGCGCGTCGTGGCGCTCAAGTCGATGCAGCATTTCCGCGCCGCCTTCGAGCCGATCTCCGGGAAGGTCATCGTGTGCGACAGCGGCGCGCTGTGCACGCCCGACCTCGCGAAGCTGCCCTATCGCAAGGTACCGCGGCCCATCTTCCCGCTCGACCGCGACACCGTGGCGACCTGACACGGTCCGAGGCCGCGTCCCGGGGAGGCTCCCGCGGACGCCAACCCTCCCGCGGGGCGGGTGCATTCGCCTGTGCGCGACCGGCTTTCGCGCCTAGGCTTGGACCCCTCTTCACGGCGACGGAGCGGCATGGACATGGACGATCTCAAGCAGGCGGCGATCGACGCGGGCATCGGGAATTTCCGCCAGACCTACCTGGCGCGCGGCGGCGACCCCGCGGCGTTCGCCCTGCCGAGGGAGTTCGAGGTGCTGCTCCGCCACGCGCCCGACGCCTTCGCGGGCTATGGCATGCTGCGCGCGGGGGTCATGCGCGACACGGACCAGGGCGGCGCGCTCGATCTCAGGACCAAGGAATTGCTGTTCACCGTGCTCGACGTGGCGCTCGGCGCGACCGACGGCGCCAAGCGCCACGCCGCGAACGCGATCGGCCTCGGCCTCACCCTGCCGCAGCTCGCCGAGGCGCTCGTCCAGTGCGTGATGGCCGCCGGCATCACCACGTGGAACCGCTCGGGCTGCGCGGTGATGGAGCACGCCGTCGAGGCCGCGGCGGCACTCGACGCGCAGCGCCGCAACGGCGTTGCGCCTTGATCGCGGTGGCGCGGGGGCTTATCTGCTCGGTCCTGGATTTCCGGGAACAGGTGAAATGAGCGATCAGGAACGCGCGCAGCCTTGGCACGGGACGACCATCCTGTCGGTGCGGCGCGGCGGCAGCGTCGTGATCGCGGGGGACGGGCAGGTCAGCCTCGGCGCGACGGTGATCAAGTCGAACGCGCGCAAGGTGCGGCGCCTCGGCGGCGGGACGATCCTGGCGGGGTTCGCGGGCGCCACGGCGGATGCCTTCACCCTGTTCGAGCGGCTGGAGGCGAAGCTCGAGCAGCATCCCGGCCAGCTCGCGCGGGCCTGCGTCGAGCTCGCCAAGGACTGGCGCACGGACCGCTACCTGCGCCGGCTCGAGGCGATGATGGCGGTCGCCGACCGCGAGGTGTCGCTGGTGCTCACCGGGACGGGCGACGTGCTGGAGCCGGAGGACGGGCTCGTCGGGATCGGCTCGGGCGGCAGCTACGCGCTCGCCGCGGCGCGCGCGCTCGCCGGCGTCGACGGGCTTTCCGCGCGCGAGATCGCGGAGCGCGCGATGCGCATCGCCGCCGACATCTGCGTCTACACGAACACCAACGTCGTCATCGAGGAGATCGGCTGAGGCCGCGGGTTCAGCGCCTCCGCTCGAAGCGCTGCAAGCCGACGGTGCCCGACCAGGGATCGGCCTTCTCCTCCGCGACCAGCTCGTAGCCGTGGCGGTCATAGAGGGCGCGCGCGGCGTCCAGCCCGGCGAAGGTCGTCAGGTAGGCGCGGCGATGGCCGCGTTCCTCGAGGAAGGCGTCGACGCGGCGCATGAGCTCGCCGCCGACGCCCTTGCCGCGCACGCGCGGCGACGCCACGAACCAGCGCAGGTGCGCGCCCTCGCCGCCCGCGTCCCTGCCATCGACGGAGATCGTGGCGACGAGCGCGCCATCGGGCGCCCAGGCGCCGAGGAAGAGGTCGCGGGTGGCGTCGAAGCGGCCATGGAACTCGCCCATCTCCAGCGCGAGCTTGCTCTCGAACTGGAGGCCGAAGCCCCAGTTCGGGGCGTAGTAGTCCATGTGCAGGGCCAGCGCCTGCGCGATCGCGCCTGGTCGCCAGCCGCCATAGGCGATGCCGTCCATTCCCATCCCCTCCTCCGGGCGGCCGCACTCTGCGCCCCCGGGACGCCGCGGCGGAAGGGGCTTCGCGCTTGATCGCCCCGCGCGCGGGGCCTACATGCGGGGGCCGCCCATGCGGCGCGACACATCCATCCAGGACCCAGCGATGACCAGCTTCTCCCCGCGCGAGATCGTCTCCGAGCTCGACCGCTTCATCGTCGGACAGAACGCCGCCAAGCGCGCAGTCGCGATCGCTCTGCGCAACCGCTGGCGGCGCCTGCAGCTGCCGCCGGAGCTGCGCGAGGAGGTGCTGCCCAAGAACATCCTGATGATCGGGCCGACGGGCTGCGGCAAGACCGAGATCGCGCGGCGCCTCGCGCGCCTCGCCCAGGCCCCCTTCCTGAAGGTCGAGGCGACCAAGTTCACCGAGGTCGGCTATGTCGGGCGCGACGTCGAGTCGATCGCGCGCGACCTGCTCGAGGTCGCGATCGGGATGACGCGCGAGCGGCTGCGCAAGGACGTGCGCGCGCGCGCCGAGCTCGCCGCCGAGGAGCGCGTGCTCGACGCGCTGGTCGGCGAGAACGCCTCGGCGGAGACGCGGCAGAAGTTCCGCCGCATGCTGCGCGAGGGTTCGCTCGACCAGCGCGAGATCGAGGTCCAGCTGCAGGATGGCGCCGGGCTGCAGGTGCCGCAGATGGACATGCCGGGCATGCCGGGCCAGATGGGTGTCATCAACCTCGGCGAGATGCTCGGCAAGGCCTTCGGCGGCAGGTCGCGGCCGCGGCGCATGAGCGTGCGCGAGAGCCACGACATCCTGATCGGCGAGGAATCCGACAAGCTGCTGGACCAGGAGCGCGTGCTGCGCGAGGCGAAGGCCGCGGTCGAGCAGAACGGCATCGTGTTCATCGACGAGATCGACAAGATCAGCGCGCGCGAGGGCCGCTCGGGCGCCGATGTCAGCCGCGAGGGCGTGCAGCGCGACCTGCTGCCGCTGATCGAGGGCACGACGGTGGCGACCAAGCACGGGCCCGTGAAGACGGACCACGTGCTGTTCATCGCCTCGGGCGCCTTCCACCTCGCCAAGCCCTCCGACCTCCTGCCCGAGCTGCAGGGCCGCCTGCCGATCCGCGTCGAGCTCAAGGGCCTCGAGCGCGAGGACTTCGTGCGCATCCTGACGGAGACGGAGAACAGCCTGCTGCGGCAATACGAGGCGCTGCTCAGGACCGAGGACGTCACGCTGGACTTCGCCGAGGACGGCATCGAGGAGATCGCGCGTCTCGCCGCCGAGGTGAACCGCAGCGTCGAGAACATCGGCGCGCGGCGGCTGCACACGATCCTCGAGCGGCTGCTCGAGGAGGTCAGCTTCGCGGCCACCGACCAGCCCGGCACGTCGCTGCGCGTCGATGCCGGCTACGTGCGCGCCAAGGTGGGCGACCTGGCGCGCAACGCCGACCTCAGCAAGTTCATCCTCTGAAGGCGCGCCGCGGGGACTTGCGCGGCGCGACGCGGCGACACATCTCCCGCGCCGCGATCCGGGCCCCTCTGGCAGCCGCGAGGCTGCGATGTCGGATCTTCCACCTCGCCGCCCCCCGCGGGGCCGCGCATCTGGGAGACCACGATGGACTTCGCCGCCTTCTCCATGTCCTCCACGACGCGGCTGCGCGACGACGCGGAGCTCGCGGCCGCCAATGACCGGCTCGAGGCGATCGCACGCGCCCTCGACAGCGCCGTGGGCATCCCCGGCACGAGGCTGCGCGTCGGCGCCGACCTGATCCTCAACCTCGTGCCGGGCCTCGGCTTCGCCATCTCCAAGGGCCTGGCTGGCTACCTCGTCTGGGAGGCACGCCGCCTGGGCGTGCCGCGGCGGACGCTGGTGCGCATGCTCGGCAATGTCGGCGTCGATGCCGTGTTCAGCGCCGTGCCCGTCGTCGGCTGGGCCGCGGACCTCGTCTGGCGGGCGAACGACCGCAACATGGAGCTCCTGCGCGCGCACCTGGCGCGCGAGCGCGCGGCGCGCGGGCGACCGGTCATCGACGCCGCGACGTGACGTCCGCGCGGGGCATGGCCGCGATGGCCGCGCGGCTCAGGGCGCCGTAGGCGCCGCCCTCGAAGCGGTGCGTGCCGATGAAGTGCAGGAACCCGGCCCGGGCGACGTCGATGCCGGGATCGTGGCACGCATGCTCCGGCCAGGGCAGCACCATCGCGCCCGGCGAGTTCGCGATGGCGAAGTTCGAGGCGACCTGCTCGGTGCCCCATTCGTGCCAGCGGGCGCCCAGCCGCGCCTGCATGAGGCCCGAGAACTCGTCCAGCCGCGCGCGCGCGAACCCACCGCGCGCGAAGCCAGCGAACCCCGAGGAACCGCGGATGTAGCGCAGCCCGGCCGCGCCAGGCAGCCCGGCGATCGCCTGCTCCGCGGCGAGCTGCACATGCGCGCCCTCTCCCGCCATGCCGGCGTCCGTCGCGGCGACCGGCGCGCGACCCAGGCGCGTGCCGAGCGCGAAGGGGCGGTTGGCCGCGATGCAGGCCCGCACCGTCGCCATGTCGCCGCGGGACAGGGTGTCGGCGTCGAGCTGCACGACATAGGAGCCCTCCGCGCGCTCGAGGATGTGGCAGAGCCGCTCCCATGTCCCGCCACGCGGGCAGTCCCCGGTGTCGACCGCGGCGATCGGCAGGCACGCGCTCCCGGGAAGATGCGCGGCGAGCAGCGCGCGG
>JBEGVV010000060.1:0-10962 GCA_041178225.1 Pseudomonadota bacterium
GGCACCTCCGCCGAGGCGGGCGACGACGGCGCCACCGGGCGTGGCAACCGCGCGAGCGGGCTTGTCGCGCCGGGCCGGCCAGCCTGCATGGAGGCCGCGGCCGGCAAGAACCCGGCGAGCCACACGGGCAAGCTCTACGCGCTCGCCGCGCAGGAGCTGGCGGAGGAGATCGCCACGCAGGTCGGTGGCGTTGCCGCGGCGGAGTGCCTGCTCGCAAGCCGGATCGGCGCGCCGATCGACGCGCCCGCGCTCTTCCACCTGCGCGTCGCGCTGCAAGGCGGCGCGCTGCTCGGCGACGTCGCGCGCGCCATCGACGAACGTGCCGAGGCGGCGCGCGCGCGGCTGCCCGGGCTCTGGCGGCGCATCGTCGCCGGCGAGGCGCGGCTGTTCTGAGCGGCTAGCCGAGAAGCGGCACCGGGACGCCGCTGCGCGCGACGGACTCGCGCGCGACGACGTCCCAGTCGACGTCGCGCGCGCGCATGCCGGCGGCGCGGGCGACGCGCTCGGCGAGGCGCGGCGGGATCTCCGGCGCCGGAACGCGCGATTCCTGCAGGTCGAGCGCCTGGTCCAGCGTCGGGTGGACCTCGAGGTGGAGCGTGCCGCGCGACCAGCCGAGCTTGACCTCCTCCTCGACGAAGCGCACCGGCGTGCCGGGCCCCGCCGCGGCGGCGAGCGCCGCGATGTCCGCCTCGTGCAGGCGTATGCAGCCCTCGCTCACGCGCCTGCCGATGCCATAGGGCCGGTTGGTCCCGTGGATCAGGTAGCCGGGCCAGTCGAGCGCGAGGGCAAGGCTGCCGAGCGGATTGCCCGGGCCGGGCGGCACGTAGGAGGGCAGGTCCGGCGCGCGCGCGCGCATCGCCGGCGTCGGCGCCCAGGCCGGGTCGCGCAGGCGCGCGACGATGCGCGCGACGCCCAGGCGCGCCGCCACGCCCTCCGCCGGGATGCCGACGGGATGGCTCTGCACGCGGCCATCGGGCCGGAAGAGATAGAGCCGCTGGTCGGCGTAGTTGACGACGATGCCGGCGCGCGGCGCGCTTGGCAGCAGGTGCGCCGTAGGCAGCAGCAACTCCGCGCCCGGAGGTGGCAGCCAGGGATCGAGGCCGGGATTGGCGGCGACGAGCTCGACATAGCCGAGCCCATGCCCGAGCGCGATGTCGGCCAGCGTGGTCCCGTCCGTCGCCACGAGGCGCGACGGGGCACCGACCATGTCGCCATCCGGGCGCTGCGCCGCGGCGCGCGCGACGCGCGGGGCCGCGAGCGGCGCCGCGAGCGCACCGGCAAGGAGGGCGCGGCGCCGCAGCGCCACGCCCCCGCCGCCGCGCGGGCTCAGGAGCCGGCCGACTTGCGCTGCGTGCGCTGGAACATCCGCTCGGCGCGCTCGGCGGCCGCGCGCGCATCGGCCGCGGCGCGCTGCGCGGCCTCGTTCGCGGCCTGGGCGCTGCGCTCGGCGCGCGCGGCGGACTCCGCGGCGCGCTGGGACTCGGCGGCGCTGCGCTCGACGAGCGCGCGGTCCTCGGTGCCGAGCTGGGTGCAGGCGGCGGCGCCCAGGGCAAGCGCGCCGAGCGCGAGGCTGCGGATGGTCTTCGACATGGGATCGTCTCCTTCGCTGCTTGGGGCCGCGAGGCGCATCCGCGCCGCGGCATGCCGCGAAGCTAGGAGCGCGGGCGCGCGGCGCCGATGAGGTCGATCAAACCACCCGGCGCGCGGGCGGCGAGAATGGGGCCATCGACCCGGAGGGAACGGACGCGTGCGCGAGAGCCCGAGGAAGCTGCCAGCGCCACCGGACCCGTCCGCGCTGCTCGTCGACCTCTACCAGCTGTCGATGATGCAGGCCTATCTCGAGGCCGGCCGCACGGGCGACGCGGTGTTCGAGTTCTTCGTGCGCCGCCTGCCGCCGCAGCGGCGCTTCCTCGTCGCCGCGGGCCTCGCCCAGGTCGTGGAATGGCTCCGGGGCCTGCACTTCACCCGCGACGAGCTCGACTGGCTGCGCGCGAGCGGCATGTTCTCCGACGCGCTGCTGTCGCATCTCGCGCGGCTGCGCTTCGACGGCGACGTCGACGCGATCCCCGAGGGCCGCGTCTTCTTCGCCGGCGAGCCGGTGCTGCGGCTGCGCGCCAGCCTGCCGCTGGCGCAATTCGTCGAGAGCCGCATCGTCAACCTGCTGCACTACCAGGTGCTGGTCGCGAGCAAGGCCGCGCAGCTGCGCCTGCTCGCGCCAGGCCGCGAGCTTGTCGATTTCGGCCTGCGCCGCGCGCATGGCGCCGAGGCGGGGCTCATGTCGGCGCGCGCGGCGTGGATCGCCGGCTTCGACGCCACGGCGACGCTGCGCGCCGCGGCGGCCTGGGGCATCCCCCTGCGCGGCACGATGGCGCATGCCTTCGTCCAGGCCTTCGAGGACGAGGGCGCGGCCTTCTCCGCCTTCGCGCATGCGCGGCCGTCGGGCCTCGTGCTGCTGGTCGACACCTATGACTGCGCGCGCGCCGCGCGGCGCGTGGTCGGCATGGTCCCGGCGCTCGAGGCACGGGGCATCCGCCTCTCGGGCGTGCGCATCGACAGCGGCGACATCGCGGCCGAGGCACGCCGCGTGCGCGCCATCCTCGATGCCGGCGGCCTCGCCCATGCGCGCATCCTCGCCAGCGGCGGGATCGACGCCGACATCCTGGCGGAGCATGCACGCGCTGCACCGCCGATCGACGCCTACGGCATCGGCACGGCGCTCTCGACCTCCGGCGACGCGCCGTCGCTCGACTGCGCCTACAAGCTCCAGGAGTACAGCGGCGTGGCGCGGCGCAAGCTCTCCCCCGGCAAGGCGACATGGCCGGGGCGACGCCAGGCCTGGCGGATCCACGGCCCCGACGGGCGCATCCGCGCGGACATCGTCTCCACCGAGGACGACGACCATCCCGGGGAGAGGCTGCTGCTGCCCGCGATGCGCGCCGGCGAGATCGTCGCCCGCGACATCGGCGACCTCGACGCGGCGCGCAGGCGCTGCCGCGAGGACCTCGCCCGCCTGCCGGAGGTGCTGCTGCGCGAAGACGCGCCGCCGCGCGCCGCGCGGTTCGAGCCCGTCGTCGCGCCCGCGCTGCGCCGCCTCGCCGACGAGGTCGACCGCCGCATCGCCGTGGCGCAGGGCACGCCATGAACGATGGCGGCAAGCCCCCGATCGCGGAACCCGGCACGCGGCTCGCCGCGGCGCGGCTGCGCCGGTCCTGCGACCCGGCCGGCCTCGGCTTCGCGACGACGCGCGAGCTGCGGCCCTCGCCCTTCGCGCGCGTGCAGGCGCGCGCGCGCGACGCGCTCGAGTTCGGCGTCGCGCTGCGCCAGCCCGGCTACAACATCTTCGCGGTCGGCCCGCCGGGCGTGGGCAAGCGCACGCTCGTGCGCCAGTTGCTGGCCGAGGCCGCCACCCGCGCGGCGCGCGCGGACGACTGGTGCTACGTCTTCAACTTCGCGGAGGAAGGACGGCGCCCGATGACGCTGCGGCTGCCGGCGGGCCGCGGCGCGGCGCTCAAGCGCGACATGGACGCCCTGATCGAGGAACTGCGCGCCGCGATCCCCGCCGCCTTCGAGGGCGAGGACTACCGCACGCGCCGCCAGGCGATCGAGGACCGCGCGAAGGCCCTGCCCCGCAAGGCCAGCGCCGAGGTCGAGCAGGAGGCCCACGCCCAGGGCGTCGCGATCCTGCACCTGCCCACGGGCATCGCGCTGGCGCCCCTGCGCGACGGCGAGATCGTGGCGCCCGACGCCTTCGCGAAGCTGCCCGAATCCGAGCGCGAGCGCGCACGCGCGGCGATGGCGGCGGTGCAGGAGAAGCTGCAGGCGGCGATGCGCCGGCTGCCCCAGTGGGAGGCGGAGTTCCGCGAGCACCTGCGCGCGCTGAACCGCGAGGTCGTGCGCTACGCCATCGGCCACCTGATGACGGCGCTCGCCGTCCGCTACGACGACCTCGAGGCGGTGGCCGCGCACCTGCGCGAGGTCGAGGCCGACCTCATCCGCAACGCCGAGCATTTCCTCGAGGTCGAGAACGCCGCGCAGGCCGAGGGCGGCGAACTGCCTGCCGGCGCGCCGCTGCGCGGCGGCGCCTTCCGGCGCTACCAGGTGAACCTCGTCGTCGACAACGCGCGGCTCGACCACGCGCCCGTGGTCGACGAGGACCATCCGACACTGGCGAACCTCGTGGGCCGCATCGAGTACCGCGCCCAGTTCGGCGCGCTGGCGACGGACTTCACGCTCATCAAGCCCGGCGCGCTGCACCGCGCCAATGGCGGGTACCTCGTGCTCGACGCGCGGCGCGTCCTCGCCCAGCCGCTCGCCTGGGAGCAGCTCAAGCGCACGCTGCGCGCCGGGCGCATACGCATCGAATCCGTCGGCGAGGCGATCGGGCTCGCCATGCCGGTATCGCTCGAGCCCGAGCCGGTGCCGCTCGACGTCAAGGTCGTGCTCCTCGGCGACCGCGAGATCCATGCCCTGCTCTGCGCCTGGGACCCGGATGTCGGCGAGCTGTTCAAGGTGGTCGCCGAGTTCGACGACGCGACCCCGCGCGACCCCGCGGGCGAGGCGGCCTACGCGGCGCTCGTCGCCGAGGTCGCCGCGCGCGGGGGACTGCGCCCGTTCGACGCTTCCGCGGTCGCGCGCATCGTCGACCACGGCTCGCGGCTCGCGTCCGACGCGGAGAAGCTCTCCTGCGGCTTCGCGGCCCTGGGCGACCTCGTGCGCGAGAGCGACCACGCGGCGCGCGTGGCCGGGCGGACCATCGCCACCGCGGGCGACGTCGCCTCGGCGATCCGGGCGCGCGAGCGGCGCGGCGCGCGGCTGCGCGAGCGCGTGCGCGAGGCGATACGCCGCGGCTCCCTCATGGTCGAGCCGGAGGGCACGGCATGCGGCCAGGTCAACGGCCTGGTCGTCCTCCAGCTCGCGGGCGATGGCTTCGGCTGGCCGGTCCGCATCACCGCGCGCGCGCGGCTCGGCGGCGGCAAGCTGGTCGACATCGAGCGCGAGACGAAGCTCGGCGGGCCGAACCATTCGAAGGGCGTGCTCATCCTCGAGGGCTTCATCGCCGGCCGCTATGGCCGCGACCGGCCGCTGGCGCTCTGGGCGAGCCTGGTGATCGAGCAATCCTACGGGCAGGTGGAGGGCGACAGCGCCTCGCTCGCGGAACTCTGCGCGCTGCTCTCGGCGATCTCCGGAATCGCGCTGCGGCAGGACGTCGCGATCACCGGGTCGGTCAACCAGGCCGGCCTCGTGCAGCCCGTGGGCGGCGTGAACGAGAAGGTGGAGGGATTCTTCGACGTCTGCGCCGACCTCGGCCGCCTCGGCACCCAGGGCGCCATCGTGCCGCGCGCCAACGTGCAGAACCTGATGCTGCGCGAGGACGTGGTCGAGGCCTGCGCCGCGGGGCGCTTCCACGTCCACGCGGTGGGCGACGTGGACGAGGCGATGTCGCTGCTTGCCGGGTTGCCGGCCGGCACGCGCGGCGTCGACGGCCGCTATCCCGCGGGCAGCGTCAATGCGCGGGTGGAGGAGGCGCTGGAAAGGCTCGGCGCCGCCGCGCGCAGCTTCGCGCTGGACCGCGCCCCGCCCTGACGCCGCGCGCGTCAGGGCTCCGCGCCTGCGCCGCGCGCGCCGCGCTCGGGCTCCTCCCAGCTCTCCGCGAGAAGCAGGTCGTAGACGCGCGCCGCCGGCCCCTCGATGGGCCGCCCGATGCGCCCCGGCAGGTCGCCAGCGAGCGCGGCCGCGGCCTGCTGCAGCTCGGCTTCCCCGGCGCCCAGCTCGAGCACGCGGCAGACCTGCGCGTCGTCGAGCGGCCCGAGGATGCGCCTGACGACCTCCGCGGATAGCGGGGCCGGCGGGGATCCCTGGCCGTCCGTCGCCGCGTGCCGGGCCTTCGCCCCTCGCGACTTGCGCTTCGCCGCCATGCCCGCCTCCCTTGACCCGCCGGCGCCACGCGCCGCGCCTGCGCCTTCGTGGCGTCCGCGCGCCACCGGCGCATTGCGGGCGCGCAATGACGGCCCGCCCGCGCGCGCCGAACCTCGCGGGCCTCGGGCAGCAGGGGAGGCCGGACGATGAAGGCATCGGAGATCATGACGCGCGGCGTGCGCAGCGTGCCGCCGGAGGCGACGGTCGAGGCGGTGGCGGGGCTCCTCCTCGCCCATGCGATCAGCGCGGTGCCGGTCGTCGACGCCGCGGGCGTGCCGCTCGGCGTGGTGAGCGAGGCGGACTTCGTCCGACGGCCCGAGCTGTCGACGCAGAAGCGACGCTCCTGGTGGCTTGCCTTCGTCGCCGATCCGCAGGGCGGCGCCGAGGAGTTCGTGCGCAGCCATGGCAGGACCGCCGCCGACGTCATGCATCGCGGCGTCGTCGCGATCGGCCCCGACGCGGAGCTCTCGCAGGTCGCGGAACTGCTCGACCGCAAGCGCGTGAAGCGCGTCTTCGTCGTCGATGGCGGCGCCATCGCCGGCGTCATCTCGCGCTCCGACTTCGTCCGCGCGGTGGCGGCGTCGACGCGGCCTTCGGGCGAAGCGGGCGCGCGCGGGGACGCGGAGCTGCGCGAGGAGGTCGAGCGCCGGATCGGACAGGAGCCCTGGGCGCCGCGCGCGCTCGTGACGGTCGTCGTCGCGGGTGGCGTGGTGGACCTGCTCGGCATGGTGACCTCGGAGCCGGAGCGCGCAGCGCTGCGCATCCTCGCGCGCGAGGTGGCCGGCGTGCGCGAGGTGCGCGACCACCTCGTCGTCCGCCCGATCCCCTTCGCCGTCGGCATGATGTGACGCGCGGCGCGTGCCGCCGCGTCACATTCCCCCGCGTCACATGCCCTCACGTCACATCCCGAAGTCGGCGGGCGCGGCGGCGCGCTCCTTCCTCTCCTCCGGCACCTCGGTCATCGTCGCCTCGGTGAGCAGCAGCACGCTCGCCACCGACACCGCATTCTCGAGCGCGACGCGCACCACCTTCGTCGGATCGACGATCCCGGCCTCTACCAGGTCGACATAGCGCTTGCTCGAGGCGTCGAGGCCGAAGCTGCCGGTCTCAGCGACCATCCGGGCCACCGCGACGCCGCCATCGACAGCGGAGTTCTCCGCGATCTGCCGCGCCGGGATCTCGAGCGCGCGGCGCAGGATGGCGACGCCCGTGCGCTCGTCGCCCTCGCACCGCGAGAGCTCGGCCTCGATCGCCGGGATGCAGCGCAGAAGCGCGACGCCGCCACCGGGCACGATGCCCTCGGCGACCGCGGCGCGTGTCGCGCTGATCGCGTCGTCGAGCGCCTCCTTGCGCGCCTTCATCTCCGCCTCCGAGGGCGCGCCGACCCGGACCACCGCGACGCCGCCCGACAGCTTGGCGAGCCGCTCGCGCAGCTTGTCGCGGTCGTAGTCGGAGGTCGCGCGCTCGATCTCGCGGCGCACGTGCTCGATGCGCGCATCGATCGCCTTGCGCGCGCCCATGCCGCCGACCAGCGTCGCGCTGTCCTTGTCGACGACGACCCGCCGCGCGCGACCGAGTTCCGCGATGCCGGTGTTCTCCAGCCGCAGGCCGAGCTCCTCGGACACGACCTGCGCGCCCGTGAGGACGGCGATGTCCTGGAGCATGGCCTTGCGGCGGTCGCCGAAGCCGGGCGCCTTCACCGCGCAGCATTTCAGCGAGCCGCGCAGGTGGTTGACGATCAGCGTCGCCAGCGCCTCGCCCTCGATCTCCTCCGCGACGAGCAGCAGCGGCCGGCCGGACTTGGCGACCTGCTCGAGCAGCGGCACCATGTCCTTGAGCCCGCCGATCCTGCGGTCGGAGACGAGGACGCACGCGTCCTCCAGCACCGCTTCCATCTTCTCGGCGTCGGTGACGAAGTAGGGCGACACGAAGCCGCGGTCGAACTGCATGCCCTCGACGACCTCGAGCTGCGTCTCGGTCGTCTTGGACTCCTCGACGGTGATCACGCCCTCCGGACCGATGCGCTCCATCGCGTCGGCGACCAGCTCGCCGATCGCCGGGTCGTTATGCGCCGAGATGGTGGCGACCTGCGCGCGCTCGCGACGCGTCATCACGGGGCGCGAGAAGCCCTTGAGCGCCGCGACCACGACGCGCGCGCCGCGGTCGAGCCCGTGCTTGAGGTCGATCGCGCTCGCACCCGCGACCACGTTGCGCACGCCATCGGCGAGGATCGCATGGGCGAGGACGGTCGAGGTGCTGGTGCCGTCGCCGACCGAATCGCCGGTGCGCTCGGCGGCCTGGCGCAGCATCTGCGCCCCGAGGTTCTCCTCGGGGTCGGCCAGCTCGAACTCGCGCGCGATGGTGACCCCGTCGTTGCAGACCAGCGGCGATCCCCACTTGCGCTGCATCAGCACCGACTTCGACTTCGGCCCGAGCGTGACCCGCACCGCGTCCGCGAGCTGGGCGGCGCCGCGCAGCACCTTCTCGCGCGCGGCGGAATGGAACATGACGTTCTTGTGGGCCATCGCGACCGCCTCCGGCATCGGCAAAGCGACGCGCAGCCTGGCCCGCCGCGCGGCGGGCGCGGTTGACGCGCCTCATCGCCGCGGCGTCAGGCCTCCTCGGCCAGCATCGCGGGATCGGGCACGCGCAGCGTGCCCCGCCGCACCACCGCGACGCCCTCGTCGGCGAGCTGCACGAGCGCGCGGCAGACCGTCTCCACGCGCAGCGCGGTGGCGTCGGCGATGTGGCGCTGCGACAGCGGGAGCGCGATGGACACCGGCGCATGGGCAGGCACCGCCCCGGTCGCGCGCTCGACGAGCTCCGCGAGCAGCCTGCACACGCGCGTGCGCGCCGACCGGCAGCCGATGGAGGTCATGCGGTCATGGGCACGCGCGCTGGCGGCCTCGAACTGGCGGCAGATGGCGCGGGCGAAGGCGGGATCGGCGCCGAAGGCCTCGTCGAAGGCGCGGCGCGGGACCGCGACGGTCTCCGCGTCGCAGAGCATCTCGACCGCGTAGGGCGCGCGCTGCGCGGCGACGAAGCCCAGCGGCTCTCCGGGCAGGACGAAGTCGAGGATCTGCCGCCGCCCGTCGAGCAGCGACTTGTATTTCATGGCCCAGCCGCGCAGGAAGAAATAGAGGTTCTCGGTCTCCGCGCCCTCGAGGAAGAGATGCGCGCCGCGCGGGTGCCGGCGACGCAGCGCGCGGCCGAAATGGGCCGAGAGCCAGTCCTCGTCGAGGAGCATCGGCGCGCGCCACGCGCCTGCATCGGCGCCACGCAAGGCATGCGCGGCCACCTGCGGCGGGGCTGGCAGGATGGCCGGGGGCTTCAGCATCAGCTGCGTCATAGGCGGGTCTCCCTCTGCGCTCCGCCCGCCCGCACGCGCGGGTCGAGGCGTGGGAGAGTCGTAGGCGATCGCGCGCCCCTGGCGTCGGGGGCGAAGGAAGGAGCGACATTTGGCCTCGCGCGCGGGCGAGGCCTCGCCCGGTACAGGGCGCGTCAGGCCTCGCGGCCGAAGCGCTCGCCCTCGTGGATCGCGGCCTCGATGGAGCGTGGCGCGAGCGCGTCGCCGATGCGCAGCACGGCGCAGCCGGCGTCGCGCGCGTCGCGCCAGAGTTCATCAACCGGTCGACGCGAGAGCGAGACGACGAGCGTGTCGATGCCCTCGAGCACGCGCGGCGCGCCGTCCCAGATCCCGTAGGCGTGGACGACGCCGGGCTCGACGCGCTCGACGAAATGCTGGGGCGTCACCACGACGCCGGCGGCGCGCAGCCGCTTCATCGCGAAGGACAGGTCGTAGCTGCGCGCCAGCGCGTCGCCGAAGAAGAGATGCGGCGTCAGGATCTCCACCTGCGTCCCCGCGCCGCCGAGCAGGTCGGCGAGGCCGGCGGCGAGCGCATCCTGCGTCTCGTCGAGGATGACCACGCGATGGCCGAGCGACGTCGGGTCGGCGATGGCGCGCGCGGCGGCCATGCCGATGTCGAGCACGAAGCCGAGCCCGGCGCCGGGGATGCCCTCGCGCTCGGGCCTGTAGGCGCTGAAGCCCGTGCGCTCCCATGCCGCGCCCGTGGCGACGATCGCCTTGTCGGCGGCGAGGATGTCCTCGGCGCGCGCCGCGCTGCCCTCCCGGATCTCCACGCCCGCGCGCCGCGCGGCGGCGTCGAGGCTGTCGATCGCGAGGCCCCAGCGCGTGCGCAGCGGCATCGCCGCGAGGAGGCGCAGGCGCCCGCCGGTGCGCGCCTCGCGCTCCATCAGCACGACGCGATGGCCGCGCCGCGCGGCGATCGTCGCGGCCTTGAGCCCGGCCGGCCCGCCGCCCGCCACGAGGATGTCGCGCGCCGCGCCACGCGCGACGGGCACGAGGCTGCCCTCGCCCCACTTCGCCTCGCGCCCCATCGCGGGATTCATCAGGCAGGTGACCGCGTTCTGCTCGCCAAGCCGCCGCACGCAGACCATCGCGCCGACGCAGGGCACGATCTCCTCCGCCCTGCCCTCGCGCGCCTTGCGCACGAGATGCGGGTCGGCCATGTGCGCGCGCGTCATCGCCACCATGTCGGCGGCGCCGGCGCCGACGATCTCGTCGGCCAGAGCGAGGTTCCATACCCGGCCGACGACGAAGACCGCGGCGCGGCCCGCCGCGACCGCGCGGATGCGCCGCGCCGCCGGCGCGAGGAAGCCCTCCGGCCGGTCCGACATCATCGGCGTGACCGAGACGTGCTTGGCGAAGTAGCCGCCGCCGGAGATGTCGAGGAAGTCGAAGAGCCCGCTGCGGCAGAAGACCTCGGCCTGCGCTTCCGCCTCCTCGATCGCGATGCCCGCGTCGCGCGGCAGGAACTCGCTCGCCGAGAGGCGAAGCCCGACGGCGAAGCGGCTGCCCACGCGCCGGCGCACGGCCTCGCCAATCTCCAGCACGATGCGGCACCGGCGCGCGAGGTCGCCGCCATAGCCGTCCGTGCGGCGGTTGAAGGCCGGGCTCAGGAAGGCGCCAAGCAGCTGGCTGTGCGCGGCGTGGATCTCCACGCCGTCGAGGCCGCCGGCCTGCGC
>JBEGVV010000061.1:0-33463 GCA_041178225.1 Pseudomonadota bacterium
GGCGCCGCCGGGGATTGGTATCGCCCGAAATCCGGCTGGTCCTCCGACTTCGACTTGAGATGCGCGGCGACGAGCACGATGCGCCGCCCCGCGATCCCGAACTCCGCCGCGAGCGGCTTGCGGCTGCCGTCGCTGCCATCGGGCGCCGATCCCCAGGCCGGGTCAGCCGGCGCGACACGGCCGGGATTGGCGTCGAGGCCGCCATCCGCGAGCAACCCCACCGCGACATCCGCCGCGCCACCGGGGCGCGGCACGAAGTCGACCCGCGCCGGGTCGTAGAGGAAGGCGACGCGGATGTTGCCGCCCGGCGCGCCGCCATCCGCGCCGTCCGCGGGATCCACCTGCGCCACCGCGTAGCGCGGTCCGCCGGCGGCGGCGATCGCGGCGAGCAGCCGGTCATAGGTCCGCGTGGCGGAGACCGTGCCGCTGTCGACCGTGCCGTCCGAGTCCTGGATCTCGGAGAGCGCGAGGATCTCGGGCGCGCGCAGGGTGCCGGCCACCTGGCGCGCGATCGCCGCGAACTTCGCCGCGCGCGAGGCGCCGGAGAGGTTCTGGACGTTGAAGGCCGCGATGGAGACCTCGCCCGGCCGCGCGGGCGCCGCGACCTCCGGCAGGAGCCCGCCCGGATCAAGGCCCGGCGGCGCGGTGAGCAGCAGGCGCCAGGCGGCGAAGGCGTAGTCCATGACGCCTTCCACGTCGCCGAGACGGTCGCCGACCCGCGCGCGCGGCATCGCCGCCGACCCGATCAGCGCGTCGTCGGCGACGAGCCGCCCTGCCGGGGCGCCGCCCGGGCCCGCCACCATCGCGCCGCGCGCGCTGCGCAAGCCCGCGCCGGCGCCGAGGTCGGGCAGGATCGGGATCTCGCCGAAGGAATTGCGCGGGCCGATCGCGACCGCGCCGGTGACGCGCACGCGCATGCCCTCCAGCGTCTCGTCGAAGTCGATCGCGTTGGCGACGGGATCGAAGCGATGCGCCGGCCCCTCGACGCTGCCGCCGATGTCCGGCGCGATGCGCGCGGGCGGCGCGCGACCGGACGCGCCGATGGTCGTCGGCGCGGGCAGGGGGACGCCGCGCGCCATGACGACGACGCTGGCGTCGGCGAGCTGCGTGACGGCAAGGCTGTCATTGCCGCCGCGCTGCTCCGCGACCCGGCCCGCGACGCGCACCGCGTCGCCTGGCGCGACCATCGGTGCCGTCGAGCCGGTCGAGACGAAGAGCGCGTCCGAGGTCCAGGGATCGCCATCGCCGCCGGGACGCGCGTCCTGCATGAAGAAGCCGCGACGCGAGCCGGTGGAGAGCACGGCGGTCACGACGCCCTCGACGCCCTCCACGTCCTGGCCGAGCAGGGGCGAGACATGGCCACGCCCCTGCACCTGCTGGATGTCCAGCGCGCGCCCGTTCGACGGCGCGAGGACGCCGGCGCAGAGGATCGCGAGGAGGATGCGCGCGAGGACCATCTTGTTCCCGTGGCGATGGGCGATGCGCCATCCTCGCGCCATCCCCCGCCTGGCGCGCGCCTGCATGGGGACTAGGCCGCGCTGGCAGGAGGAACCCCGTCCTCCTACCATCGGAGGATGGACTCGAATCGCATCTACCATGTGTGCCGCGCGGACGAGTGGCGCGCGGCCCTGGCCGCGGGCAGCCATGCCGGCTCCTCGCAGGACCTGGCCGACGGCTTCATCCACTGCTCCGATGCCGTGCAGGTGATCGGCAGCGTGGCGAAGCACCGCGCGGGCCAGGACGGGCTCGTGATCCTCGAGATCGACGCCGCCGCGCTCGGCGACACGCTGCGCTGGGAGCCCTCGCGCGGCGGCGCGCTCTTCCCGCACATCCACGGCGCGCTGCCCGTCGCCGCGGTGCTGCGCAACGCGGAACTTCCGCTCGGCGCCGACGGGCGCCATGTCTTCCCCTGGGGGCTCGGCGCGCCATGAGCATCGGCTCCCTCGCGATGCGCGCGCTGCGCTGCCTCGACGCCGAGGACGCGCATCGCGCCGCCATCCTCGCGCTGCGCGCCGCGGCGCCCGTGCTGCGCGCGGGCGGCGACGACCCCGTCCTCTCGACGCGGCTCTGGGGCCTCGACTTCCCCAACCCCGTGGGCCTCGCCGCGGGCTTCGACAAGCACGCCGAGGCCGCCGACGCGCTGCTGGGCCTTGGCTTCGGCAGCGTCGAGATCGGCTCGGTGACGCCGCGCCCGCAGCCCGGCAACCCGCGCCCGCGCGTCTTCCGGCTTCCCGAGGACGGCGCGGTGATCAACCGCTACGGCTTCAACAGCGAGGGCATCGACGCCGTCGCCGCCCGCCTTGCGCGCCGCGCGCGCCGCGGCGTGCTCGGCGTCAACCTCGGCAAGAACAAGGAGACGGTCGACGCCGCCGACGACTACGCGAAGGGCGCGGCGGCGCTGGCCCGCTTCGCCGACTACATGGTCGTCAACGTGTCCTCCCCCAACACGCCCGGGCTGCGCGCGCTGCAGGACCGCGCGGCGCTCGACGGGCTTCTCGCGCGCGTGCAGGAGGCGATGGGCGCTGGCGCGCCGCCGCTGCTCGTGAAGATCGCGCCGGACATGGCGCGGGAGGACCTCTCCGACGTCGCCGAGGTCGCGCTCGCGCGCGGTCTTGCCGGCATCATCGTCTCCAACACCACGATCGCGCGGCCGGCGGAGCTGCGCGGCGCGGCGCGCGGCGAGGCGGGCGGGCTCTCCGGCCGGCCGTTGCTCGGCCCGTCGACCGCGGTGCTGCGCGAGATGCGACGCCTGACCGGCGGGCGGATCGTCCTGGTCGGCGTGGGCGGGATCGCCTCGGGCGCCGACGCCTACGCCAAGATCCGCGCCGGCGCCTCGCTGGTGCAGCTCTACACCGCGCTGGTCTACGAGGGGCCCGGCCTCGTCGCGCGCATCAGGCGCGAGCTCGCCGCGCTGCTGCGCCGCGACGGCTTCGCCTCCGTCGCGCAGGCGGTCGGCGCCGACGCCTGAGGCCGGGCCCGCGCCGCCTCAGACCGAGGCGAGGTAGAGCTCGCTCGCCTCGCGCGTCACCGGGCCGGGCTTGCCGTCGCCCACCTGCCTTCCGTCGATCCGCGTGACCGGCGTGACGCCGCCCAGCGTGCCGGTCACGAAGGCCTCGTCGGCCGAGTAGACCTGCGCGAGCGTGAAGTCGCATTCGCGCGCGACATGGCCCGCCGCGCGCCAGGCCGCGACGACGCTGGCCTGCGTGATGCCCTTGAAGCTGAAGGCGCCGGTCGAGGTCCAGATCTCGCGGCCGCGCACGATGAAGAAGTTCGTCGAGTTGCAGCTCGCCACGAAGCCGCGCGGGTCGAGCATCAGCGCCTCGTCGGCGCCAGCGGCGATGGCCTGGATCAGCGCCTGGATCAGGTTGAGGCGGCTATGCGAGTTGAGCCGCAGGTCGAAGGCGTCGGGCCCGGTGGTGCGGAAGGTGGAGGTGAAGAGCGAATAGCCGCGCGCCTTGGCCTCGGGCACCGGCGTCTTGTACTCCGCGACGATCACGATCGTCGCCGGCCCGATCACGAAGCGCGGGTCCTGGTTGGGCGTGCGCTTGACCCCGCGCGTCACCATCAGCCGCAGGTGGGCGCCATCCGTCATGCCGTTGCGCGCCAGCGTCCCTGCGATCGCGGCCTTCAGCTCGTCGCGCGACTTGCCGATGTCGATCGCGATCGAGCGCGCGCCCTCGAAGAGCCGGTCGAGATGCGCCTCGAGGCTGATGATGCGCCCGCGCACGAGGCGCAGCCCCTCCCACACGCCGTCGCCGAGAACGAAGCCGCTGTCGAAGACCGAGACGCGCGCCTCGGCGCGCGGCACGAAGTCCCCGTTGACGTAGACGAGGACGGACTCGTTGCGCGGGTCGGGGAGGTATCCCTGCGCGCTCTTCGCCTGCGGCTGTTCCATGGTCGGCCTGCCTGTCCTAGAGACGGAATTCCTGGTGGCGCGCGATGAAGGCGCGGGTGCGCTCCATGCGTGGCGCCTTGAGCACCTCGTCGGGCGTCCCCTGCTCGAGGATCCTGCCATCGGCGAGGAAGAGCACGCGCGTCGCGACGTGGTAGGCGAAGCCCAGCTCGTGCGTCACGAGCAGCATCGTGCGCCCCTCGCGCGCGAGGGACTGGATCGTGCCGAGCACCTCGCCGACGAGCTCGGGGTCGAGCGAGGAGGTGGGCTCGTCGAAGAGCAGGATCTCCGGGTCCATGGCCAGCGCGCGCGCGATCGCCACGCGCTGCTTCTGCCCGCCGGAGAGATGCGCGGGATAGGCGTCGGCCTTGTCCGCGAGGCCGACCCGGGCGAGCTCGGCGAGCGCCCGGCCCCGCGCCTCCGCCGCCGGCATGCGGCGCACGATGCGCGGCCCCTCCATGACGTTGCCCAGCGCCGTCATGTGCGGGAAGAGGTTGAACTGCTGGAACACCATGCCGACGCGCTGGCGCACGGGCACGAGCTCGGCCTCGCGATAGGCGCGCGCGCCGCCGGCGCCCGCGCGGCCGAGCGCGACGCCGTCGAGCTCGATGGTCCCGGCGTCCGGGATCTCCATGAAGTTGAGGCAGCGCAGCAGCGTGCTCTTGCCCGAGCCCGAGGCGCCGAGGATGGCGATGCGCTCGCCGCGCGCCACGTCGAGGTCGATGCCGCGCAGCACGTCGTTGGCGCCGAAGCTCTTGGCGAGCGCGCGCACGCGCAGGAGCGGCCGGTGGTCGTCCATGTCAGTCGCTCCGCGCCAGCCTGCGCTCGAGGAAATAGGTGAGGCGCACGAGCGGCCACAGGCCGCAGAAGAAGAGGACGGCGATCGCGGTGTAGGCCTCGATCGGGTTGAAGTTCAGCGAGGCGATCAGGCGGCCCTGCTGCAGCAGCTCGACATAGGCGATCGCCGAGGCGAGCGTGGTCATCTTGAAGATCTCGATCGCGCGGTTGGTGAGCGCGGGAAGCATGCGCCGCACGGCCTGGGGCAGGATCACGCGGCGCATCGCCTGTGCAGGCGTCATGCCGATGGCGCGCGCGCCCTCCCACTGGCCCGGCTCGATCGACTGGATCCCGCCGCGGAAGATCTCGCCCGAGAAGGCGGCGGAGTTGAGCGAGATGCCGAGCGCCGCGGCGGCGAGCTTGCCGACCTCGAAGGGCAGGAGGATCGGCAGCGCGAAGTAGAACCAGAGGATCTGCACGAGCACGGGCGTGTTGCGGAAGAACTCGACGAAGGCGCCGGCAGGCAGGCGGATCCACGCGGAGCGCGCGCTGCGCGCGAGTCCCACGACCAGGCCGAGCGCGAGGCCGAGCGCGAGGCAGATCGCGAAGAGCCGCAGCGTGCCCGCCGCGCCGGCGAGCAGCGCCTCGTGGTTGTCGAGGACGGAGGCGAAGTCCCAGCGATGGCCCATCAGCGCACCGTGGAATCGCCGCTGGCCGCGAGGCGCCGCTCCACGCGCCGCGCGGCCTGGCTGGCCGCGAAGATGACGACGAAGTACGCGAGCGCCGCCACCGTGAAGGCCTCCAGCGGCCGGAAGCTGCGCTGCGAGATCTCGTTCGCGGCGTAGAGCAGGTCGGCGTAGGAGATGGTCGCGACGAGCGTCGTGGTCTTCATGAGCTCGATCGCGCGCTCCATGAAGGCCGGGATCATGCGCTTGACCGCCTGGGGCAGCACGATGCGCCGCAGCGCCTGGGGCCGGGTCATGCCGATGGCGCGCGCGGCCTCCCACTGGCCGCGCTCGACCGAGGCGATGCCGGCGCGGAAGACCTCGGCGAAGAAGGCCGCGGACTGGATCGAGAAGGTCGTCGCCGCCGCCATGAAGGGCGTCATCTCGATTCCCGCGACCAGCGGCAGCGCGAAGTAGAACCAGAACAGCTGCACGAGCGGCGGCGTCGTGCGGAAGACCTCGATCACGAACCCCGCCGGCCAGGAGGCGAGGCGCCGCCGCGACAGCCGCAGCAGCGCCAGCGCGAGGCCAAGCGCCACGCCGACCACCAGCGCCGTGCCGGTCACGCGCAGCGTGTTCAGCAGCCCGGCGGCGAGGAGGTCGGCGTTCGCGAGGACGGGCGCGAAGTCCCAGCGATACATGCCGGGAGGGCTCGCGTCAGTTCATGAGCTCCTTCATGACCGGCGGCGCCAGCCTCGGGTCGAGGCCGAAGTCGGCGAGCGCGGCCTCGTACCATTTCTGCGTCTGGCCGCTGCGGTAGTAGGCGGCGATCTCCTTGTCGACCCAGGCGCGGAAGGCCTGGTCGTCCTTGCGCAGCGCGACGCTCGAGGGTTGCGAGTTCGCGGGCGTCGGCACCACGATCTTGCCCTTGCCGAGGCGCTGGCGCGCGGCGAGCAGCGGCGGGTGGAAGAGGCAGACCGCGTCGGCGCGTCCCGCCTGGAAGGCGGCGATCGCCTCGGCGTTGCCGGGGTAGCGCTGGATCTCGGCCTTCGACGCGTGCTCGCTCACCCAGCGATCCATCGTCGTGCCCTGCGGCGCGGCGATGCGCACGCCGGCGCGGTCGAGGTCCGACCACGCCTTCACCTCGAGGTCCTCGCGCGCGAGCACGGCGAGCGAGTAGAAGAGCAGCGGAGAATCCGGGAAGTCGACCGCCTGCTTGCGCTCGGCGGTCGCGTCGAGCATGAACATCATGTCGATCTTGCCGCCCTGCAGCGCGGCGATCGCGTTCGCCCAGGTGACCTCGACCGCCTCGAACCTCGCGCCCAGCGTCTGCGCCATGGCCTTGCCCATGGAGATGCCGAGGCCCGACGACCACTCGCCCGTGCGCGGGTCCTTCGAGTACCAGGGCGGCGCCTGGGTGACGCCGACGCGCAGCACGCCGCGCTTCTTCACCTCGTCGAGCGTCCCCGCGGCCTGCGCCGAGGCGTTGGATGCCGCGCCGGCGGCGAGCGCGCAGGCGGCGGCGCCGCGCAGCAGGTTGCGTCTGTCGATGGCCATGGTGTCCCCCTGTCGATGTCGCGTCGGCGACGATACGCCGCGCCTGCCCGGCTTGCCAGCCTCGGGGGCGCCGGCCGCCGCCTCAGCCCTGGCCGCGCACGCGCCAGCCGTCGAGCCAGTCGCGCAGCCGGTAGAGGTTGCCGACCAGCGGCATGAACCAGGGATTGCCCGTGTAGAGGGGCATCGTGCGCAGGGGCAGCCGCGAGAAGGCGGAGGCGCGGTTCCCGCCGCCGAGGATCATGCGCGCGGCGCAGCGCCCGAGATGCGTCATCGGCACGACGCCGCTGCCGTTGCATCCGAGCGCGAAATGCACGCCATCGTGGACGCCGACATGCGGCAGCATGTCGAGCGCGAAGGCGACGTTGCCCTTCCAGGCGTGGGTGATCCGCGTGCCCGCGAGGCCGGGCAGCAGGTCGACGAGGCAGCGATGCAGCCGTGCCCCGCCATGGCGCGCGGGCTCGTCGCGGAAGCTCGCGCGGCCGCCGAAGAGGATGCGCGAGAAGCCAGGCGCGGGACGGAAGTAGTAGAGGATCTTCTTGGTGTCGCCGTAGACGCGCAGCCTCGGCAGCAGCGCGCGCACGCGTTCCTCGCCGATCTCCTCCGTCGCGACCATGTAGCTCGCGACGGGGACCACGCGCCTGCGATGCCAGGGCGTGGCGGGCCCGGTGTAGCCGTTGGTCGCGATCATCAGCGCGCGCGCCTCGACCTCGCCCGCGCTGGTGCGCGCGCGGAAGACGCCGCCCTCGCGGCTCCAGCCCTCGAAGGACACGCCGCTCGCCAGCGTCGCGCCATGGCGGCGCGCGGCCTCGGCGAGGCCCTGGACGTAGCGCGCGGGGTGCAGCCCGCCGGCGCGCGTGATGACGAGGCCGCCATGGTAGCGGTCGGTCGCGAGTTCCTCGCCGACGCGCGCGCGGTCGAGGACCTCGGCGGTGTCGCGCCCACTGGCGTTGAGCATGTCGGCGCGCCGGCGCAGCGCGTCGAGCGCCTTCGGCGCGTGGGCGCCGACGAAGCGCCCGCAGCGGCGATAGGCGCAGTCGATGCCCTCGCGCTGGAGCAGCGCCTCGAACTCCTCGAAGCTCGCCTCCGCCTCGTCGACCATCTCGGCGAGCAGCCGCGCCTCCACGGCCTCGTGCAGGTTGGTCTTCGCGCGGCCGAGCGCGCCGGCGCCGGAAAGCGCGCCGCCATTGCGCGAGGACGCGCCCCAGCCGATCGCCTCGCGGTCGATGACCAGCGCCTTCGTGCCCGCGCGTCCGAGCTCGATCGCGGTGGACAGGCCGGCGATGCCGCCGCCCACGACCAGCACGTCGGCGCGTTCGGGCAGCCGCGCTGGCGAGGGCGCGGGCGGCGCCGCCTCCCACCACCACGGGCGCTCGACGAAGCCGGGCGCGAAGACCGCGTCGTCGCTCATCCGCGGCGCAGCGCCATGATCGCGGCGCGGGCGAGGGCGTCGGCGCGCTCGTTCTCGGCGTGGCCCGCATGCCCGCGGACCCAGTGCCAGCTCACCTCGTGGCGCGAGGAGGCCTCGTCGAGCGCGCGCCACAGGTCCTCGTTCTTGACCGGCTTTTTCTCGGCCGTCTTCCAGCCGCGCTTCTTCCATTGCGGCAGCCATTTCGTGATGCCGTCGCGCACATAGGTCGAATCGGTCGTCACGTGGACGACGGCCGGGCGGCGAAGGGCGTTCAGCCCCTCGATCGCGGCGGTGAGCTCCATGCGGTTGTTGGTCGTCCCCGGCGCGCTCCCCGAGAGCTCGCGCTCGTGGTCGCGCCAGCGCAGGATCGCGCCCCATCCGCCCGGGCCCGGATTGCCCGAGCAGGCGCCATCCACGAAGAGCTCGACGATGGAAGGCAGGTCGGTGGCGGGAGGCTGCGCGGTCACGGCCTCGGCCTCGCCAGCGCCTCGCCCTGCACGCCCACGCGCACCGTCTCGACCCCGGCCTCCGAGGCCATCTCCGGCGCGGGGGCCGCCATCGCCATCGGCGCCGCCATCATCCTCGGCATCGGCATGGGAGTGCCCGGCTGCGGGTCGATCGCGACGGTCGCGAAGCGCAGGAACTCCGCGCCCAGGGCCTGCGCCGCGGCCTCGGCGCGCGCACGCAGCCGCGCGAGCGCCTCGCCCAGCAGCGCCTGCTCGGCGGCGCGGCGCGCGTCCTCTCCAAGCTCCCACCCCATGCCGCTGGCGAGGAGCCCGTCCTGCTGCAGCTGGCCTGCGAGCGGCAGCATCGCGGCCGCGTCGCCGCCGACGAGGACGAGGTCCTGGCGCGCGCGCCAGCGCATCTCCCGCGTCTCGCCCACGCGCTCCTGGTAGATCGCGTAGCCGCCTGTCTCGACGCGGAAGCCGCCGCCCGACGCCGCGGCCCTCGCGCGCTCGAGCGCCGCGGCCATCATCCGGTTGACGTCGGCCTGGACCCGCGCGGCATCCCGGCCGGCCTGCTCGACGCGCAGCTGGATGCGAAGCCGGTCGCGGCGCAGGTCGCGCTGCGCGGATTCCGCGAGCGTGACCACGGTCAGGCCCTGGTCCTGCGCGGTGCGCGCGGGCGTTGCGACGGCCTGTGCCCGGGCCGCGGAGGCACCGAGGACGATGCCGGTGGCGAGGAGGAAGGCGCAGGCCATGCGCATGGGCGTTCTCCGAGGGTGGATGGTGCGCGCATCGTCGCGCGACGCGGGCGGCGGCGGCGGGGCGGGCGCGTGGCGAAGTCGAGGCGCGGGCCTCACAGGCCGTAATCCGCCGCCGAGCGCACCGAGCGGTGGAAGCGCAGCTTGCGCAGGTACTCGAGCGGGTCGAGCACCTTGACCAGCGCGCCGCGCGGCGTGTGGAGCCAGTCATAGAGGCGGGTGAGCAGGAAGCGGAACGCGGCGCCGCGCGCGAGCAGGGGCAGGGCCTCGACCTCGCGCCCGTCGAGCGGGCGCCTGCGCATGTAGCCGTCGGCGAGGCGCCGCGCCTTGGTGGCGTTGAAGCTGAGGTCGGGCTCGAAGCACCAGGCGTTGAGGCAGATCGCGACGTCGTAGGCGAGGGAGTCGTTGCAGGCGAAGTAGAAGTCGATCAGCCCGCTGAGCCGGTCGT
The DNA here is from genome assembly GCA_041178225.1 of Pseudomonadota bacterium. Taxonomy (GTDB): domain Bacteria; phylum Pseudomonadota; class Alphaproteobacteria; order CACIAM-22H2; family CACIAM-22H2; genus CAIOSQ01. The sequence goes on from JBEGVV010000061.1 coordinate 9,952, forward strand.
CGAGGAAGAAGACGTTGTTCGGGAACAGGTCGGCGTGGATCACGCCCGCGGGCAGGTCGCGCGGCCAGCGCGGCGCGATCTCGTCGAGCTCGCGCGCGATCTCGTCGCCGAGGCCCGGCAGGACCTCGTCGGCGCGCGGCCGCGACTGCGCGACCAGCTTCGCCCAGCCCTCGACCGAGAGCGCGTTGGCGCGATGCATCGGGAAGTCGGCGACGGCGAGGTGGAGGCCCGCGAGCGCCTCGCCCAGCGGCCCGCAATGCCGCGGCTCGACGCGCCGGGGCGACATGCCGTTGAGGAAGGAGACGATCACCGCGGGGCGCCCGGCGAGGCTGCGGATGACCCCGCCATCGCGGCCGCGGATGGGCAGCGGGCAGTCGATGCCGCGCGCCGCGCAATGCTCCATCAGCCCCATGAAGAAGGGCAGGTCGGCCGGCGCGACGCGCTTCTCGTAGAGCGTCAGGATCCAGGGGCCCCTGGTCGTCTGCAGCAGGTAGTTCGAGTTCTCGACGCCCTCGGCGATGCCCTTGGCGGACACGACGTCGCCGATGTCGTAGGCCGCCACGAAGGCGCGCAGCTCGGCGTCGTCGACTTCCGTGTAGACCGCCATCGCCGCCTCAGCCCGCGAGCGCCCGCGGAAGGTTGAAGTGCACGTCCTCGACGGCCGTCGCGACCTCCTCGACGCGCGTCGAGAAGCGCTGGCCGGCCGCCTCGATCACCTCCTGCACGAGGACCTCGGGCGCCGAGGCGCCGGCGGTCAGGCCGAGGCTGCGGATCCCGGCGAGGTCGTCCCAGTCGATGTCGGCGGCGCGCTGCACGAGGACCGCGCGCGCGCAGCCGGCGGCCTGGGCGACCTCGACCAGCCGGCGCGAGTTCGAGGAGTTCGGGGCGCCGACGACGACAAGCGCGTCGACGCGCCCGGCGATCTCCTTGACCGCGAGCTGGCGGTTGGTCGTGGCGTAGCAGATGTCGTCCTTGCGCGGGCCGATGATCCCCGGGAAGCGCGCGCGCAGCGCCGCGGCGACGGCGGCCGTGTCGTCCACGGACAGCGTCGTCTGCGTGACGTAGGCGAGGCGCCCGGGGTCGGGGGGCGACAGGCGCGCGACGTCCGCCACGGTCTCCACGAGCGACGTGGCGCCCACGGGCAGCTGGCCGGTCGTGCCGACCACCTCGGGGTGCCCCGCATGTCCGACGAGCACGACATGGCGTCCCGCGGCGAAGTGGCGCTCCGCCTCGTGGTGGACCTTGCTGACCAGCGGGCATGTCGCGTCGACATGGACGAGCGCGCGCCGGCGTGCCTCGGCGGGAACCGATTTCGGGACGCCGTGGGCGGAGAAGACGACCGGCCGGTCGTCGGGCACGGCGTCGAGCTCGTCGACGAAGATCGCGCCCTTGGCCTCCAGCGACCGGACGACGAAGCGGTTGTGGACGATCTCGTGGCGCACGTAGACGGGAGCGCCCCATTTCTCGAGCGCGCGCTCGACGATCAGGATCGCGCGCTCGACGCCGGCGCAGAAGCCACGCGGCGCGGCGAGGAGGATCGTCAGTTCGGGGCGAGGAGCGGCGGTCATCTCTGCTGCAACGGGGCCGGCCCGCTTGAGGAATCGCGGCGCCTTCTCTAGTGTCTTGCGCGCCCGGGCGGACGGGAAGCTACCGCGCCTCCGCGCCGCGAGGCAAAGCCTGTCCGACGCCCCGACGAATTCCCGGAGATCGCCCAGATGACCCAGCCCGTCGCCGCCCAGAAGGCCCCCTACGGAGTCGCCGTCGAGGCAGGCAGGAAATACTACTGGTGCTCCTGCGGCCTCTCGAAGAAGCAGCCCTTCTGCGACGGCTCGCATGCCGGCACCGGGCTCTCTCCCCTGGTCTTCGAGGCCACGGAGAGCAAGACCGTGTGGTTCTGCGGCTGCAAGGCGACCGCGAACAAGCCGCTCTGCGACGGCGCCCACACGAAGCTGTGAGCCCGCGCGTCCTCCTCCCGGCCGCCGCCGCGGCGCTCCTGCTGGCGGGCTGCACCGGGGACCCCGTCAACCCGGCCACGGTCTGCCCGCAAGGCCTCATCCTCGCCGATGCAGGCGAGGCGACGATCTTCCGCGAGGGCGCGGGCCGCGACCTCACGGACATCTCGGCGCATGTGCGCATCGCCGACGTCGTCGTCGACTGCAAGCGCGACCGGCGCCTCGTGACCGTCGACCTGCAGATCGCGATCGCCGCCGAGCGCGGGCCCGCGAACAGGTCGGGCCGGCAGGACGTCGGCTACTTCGTCGCGGTCGTCGACCCGCAGGGCAACGTCATGAACCGGCAGACCTTCAACGTCGCCTTCGCCTGGCCGGAGAACCGGGTCCGCGTCGGCACGGTGGAGGACATCGAGCCGCGCATACAGGTCGAGTCGCCCGACAAGGCGCCGAGCTACCAGATCTGGGTCGGCCTGCTGCTCGACGAGGAGCAGCTGCGCTGGAACCGCAGCGGCGGCGCGGCACGACGCTGAGCGCTCGCGCGAGCGCGTCGTTGACTCGGGCCGGGGCGCGGCTAGATTGCCGATGACGCCGCGCCGCGGGAGAGACCGTCACCGAGTCGCGCCGGGCCCGCACAGGGTTCCGGCGAGAAGCGGGGACGGCGCCGAAGGAGCAACCGCCCCGGAAACTCTCAGGCAAAAGGACCGTGGGTCGCGGAGACTCTGGAAAGCAGGACGCTCCGGCGACGGGGCGCCCTCACCGAAGATGTAAGTGGTGCACGCCGCCCAGGCGACGCCGCGAATCTTTCAGGTCCAAGGACAGAGGGGGCGCGGAACCGCTCCGCCCGCGATGCGCGGGAGGCCGTTCCGTGCGATGTCCGGAGGACCGCCCATGGCCGACGCCCCGCAGGACGGGCTCCACGTCACCCCGCTGAACGCGCTGCACCGCGAGCTTGGCGCGAAGATGGTGCCATTCGCCGGCTACGACATGCCGGTGCAGTACCCCGCCGGGATCCTGGCCGAGCACAACCATGCGCGCGCCGCGGCCGGGCTCTTCGACGTCTCGCACATGGGCCAGGTCCGGCTCGAGGGCGCGGGCGCGGCGGCCGCGCTCGAGACGCTGGTCCCCGCGGACATCGTCAACCTCGCCACCGGCAGGACGCGCTACACGCAGTTCACGTCCGAGGATGGCGGCATCCTCGACGACCTCATGGTCACCAATCGCGGCGACCATCTCTTCCTCGTCGTGAACGCGGCCTGCAAGGCGCAGGACCTCGCCCACATGCGTGCGCGGCTCGGCGGCATCGCGGTCGTCGAACTCGCCGATCGCGCGCTCCTCGCGCTGCAGGGACCGAAGGCCGCCGCGGTCGTCGCGCGGATGGCGCCGGAGACGGCGGCGATGAAGTTCATGAGCTTCGGCACCGCGCGGCTCGGCGGCATCGAGTGCTGGCTCACGCGCTCGGGCTATACCGGCGAGGACGGGTTCGAGATCTCCGTCGGCGCCGCCGACGCCGAGCGCCTCGCGCGGCTCCTGCTCGCCGAGCCCGAGGTGAAGCCCGTTGGCCTTGGCGCGCGCGACTCGCTCCGCCTCGAGGCCGGGCTCTGCCTCTACGGCCACGACATCGACACGACCACCTCGCCCATCGAGGCCGACCTCGCCTGGTCGATCCAGAAGCGGCGCCGCGAGGGCGGCGGGTTCCCCGGCGCCGCGCGCATCCAGGCCGAGCTGGCCAGCGGGCCGTCGCGCCGCCGCGTCGGCATCCTGCCCGATGGCAAGGCGCCCGCGCGCGAGCATACCGAGGTCACCGACATGGCCGGGCGGCGCATCGGCGAGGTGACGTCCGGCGGCTTCGGCCCCAGCGTCGGCGGGCCGGTCGCCATGGGCTATGTCGAGGCGGCGCATGCCGCCCCGGGCACGAAGGTGCAGCTCGTCGTGCGCGGCGTGCCGCGCCCGGCGACCATCGCCACCATGCCATTCGCGCCGCATCGCTATTTCCGCGGCTGATCTTCGGGGAACGAGAGAGGGAGAGGAACGATGTCCGAGCTTCGCTACACCAAGGAACACGAGTGGGTCCGCGTCGAGGGCGACGTGGGCACCTGCGGCATCACCGACTACGCGCAGAGCCAGCTCGGCGACGTCGTCTTCGTCGAGCTTCCGGCGGCGGGGAAGAAGGTCGCGCGCGGCGGCGAGGCCGCGGTCGTCGAGTCCGTCAAGGCCGCGAGCGAGGTCTACGCGCCGGTCTCGGGCGAGGTGGTCGAGTCGAACGCCGGCCTGCCCGACAACCCGGCGCAGGTGAACCAGTCGCCGATGGGCGATGGGTGGTTCATGAGGATCCGGCTCTCGAACCCGGCGGAGCTGGGCGAGTTGATGGACGAGGCCGCGTACAAGGCCTATCTCGCGACGCTTTCCTGAGGAGACACGCGGCGATGCGCTACCTGCCCCATACCGACGCCGCGCGCCGCGAGATGCTCGCGGCGATTGGCGCGCCCTCCGTCGACGCGCTGTTCCGCGACGTGCCCGCCTCCGCGCGGCTCGACGGGCCGATCGCGGGCCTGCCCACGACGAAGGGCGAGCTCGAGGTCGAGCGCCACATGGCCGCGCTGGCCGCCAGGAGCCGCCCCGCCGGCACCATGGCGAGCTTCATCGGCGCGGGCGCCTATCGCCACCACGTGCCGTCCTGCGTCGACCACCTCGTCCAGCGCGGCGAGTTCCTCACCTCCTACACGCCCTACCAGCCGGAGGTGAGCCAGGGGACGCTGCAGTATCTCTTCGAGTTCCAGACCCAGGTGGCGATGGTCACCGGGATGGATGTCGCGAACGCCTCGATGTACGACGGCGCCACCGCGACCGTGGAGGCGGTGATGATGGCCAACCGCGTGACGAAGCGCGGCAAGGCCGTGCTCTCCGGCGGGCTGCATCCGCACTATCGCGCGGTCGTGGAGACGCATGCGCGCTTCGGCGACTTCCGCGCCGTGTGCGCGCCGCCGCTGCCCGCGGGCGGCGAGGACCTTGCCTCGCTGGTCGACGGCGAGACGTCCTGCGTCGTCGTCCAGAACCCCAGCGCCTTCGGGCAGGTCGTGGACCTCTCGCCGCTCGCCCGCGCCTGCCAGGCGAAGGGCGCGCTGCTCGTCGTCGTCGTCACCGAGATCGTGTCGCTGGGCCTGCTTTCGCCGCCGGGCGCGATGGGCGCCGACATCGTCGCGGCCGAGGGCCAGTCGATCGGCAACGCGCTGAACTTCGGCGGCCCGCATGTCGGGCTCTTCGCCACGCGCGAGAAATACGTCCGCCAGATGCCCGGCCGCCTGACGGGGGAGACCGTCGACGCCGATGGCCGCCGCGGCTGGGTGCTCACGCTGTCGACGCGCGAGCAGCACATCCGGCGCGAGAAGGCGACCTCGAACATCTGCACGAATTCGGGCCTCTGCGCGCTCGCCTTCACCATCCACCTCTCGCTGCTCGGCGAGGATGGCTACCGCCGCCTGGCCGAGCTCAACCATGCCAACGCGGTCACGCTCGCCGGGAAGCTCGACGGCGTGCGCGGCGCGCGGCTCGTGACCGAGGCGTTCTTCAACGAGTTCACGCTGAAGCTGCCGGTGCCGGCGGCGGGCGTGGTGGACGAGCTGGCGGCGCAGGGCATCCTCGCCGGCGTGCCCGGCGGCAGGCTCTGGCCCGAGCGGCCCGAGCTCGCCGACCTGCTCGTCGTCGCGGCGACGGAGACCAACACCGAGGCGGAGATGGACCTCTTCGCCAGCAAGCTCGAGGAGATGCTGTGATGGACAAGTCCCAGGGACGCGTCTCGCGCGACGGCGCCGCGGCGGAGCTGCCGCCGGTCGCCACCCATTCCGGCCATCGCGGCCTCGTCATGGACGAGAAGCTCATCTTCGAGCAGGGCGTCGAGGGCCGCTGCGGCGTCGACCTGCCCGAGCCGCCGAAGGTGGCGCGCCGCCTTGGCGGCCTCGAGCGCAAGGGACCCGTCGGCCTGCCCGGGCTCTCGGAGCCGCAGGTGATCCGGCACTATACGCGCCTCAGCCAGAAGAACTTCGCGATCGACGCGGGGCTCTATCCGCTGGGCTCCTGCACGATGAAGCACAACCCGCGCCTCAACGAGAAGGCGGCGCGCATGGCCGGCTTCGCGGACCTCCATCCGCTGCAGCCCATCTCGACGGTGCAGGGCGCGCTGGCTCTGATGGACCAGCTCTCGCACTGGCTCACGACGCTCACCGGCATGCCGGCGGTCGCGCTCTCGCCCGGCGCCGGCGCGCATGGCGAGTTCTGCGGCATGGTCGCGATCCGCGCGGCGATCGAGGCGCGCGGCGAGGCCGCGTCGCGCCGCCGCGTGCTCGTGCCCGAATCCGCGCACGGCACCAACCCGGCGACGGCCGCCGCGATCGGCTTCGAGGTCGACGCGATCCCGGCCGACGCGCGCGGCCGCGTCGACGTCGCCGCGCTGAAGGCGAAGCTCGGCCCCGACGTCGCGGCGATCATGCTCACCAACCCGAACACCTGCGGGCTCTTCGAATCCGACATCGTCGAGATCGCCCGCCTCGTGCGCGAGGCCGGCGGGTACTTCTACTGCGACGGCGCGAACTTCAACGCGATCGCCGGTCGCGTGCGCCCCGCCGACCTCGGCGTCGACGCGATGCACATCAACCTGCACAAGACCTTCTCGACGCCGCATGGCGGCGGCGGCCCGGGCTCGGGGCCGGTGGTGTTCTCCGCGCGCCTCGCGCCCCACGTGCCGGTCCCCTATGTCGTGCGCGACGCCGACGGCTTCCGCCTCGTCGAGCACCAGGCCGGCGCGCCGTCCTCGCTCGGCAGGCTCAAGGGCTTCCATGGCCAGATGGGCATGTTCGTGCGCGCGCTCACCTACATGCTGAGCCACGGCGCCGACGGCATCCGCCAGGCCTCGAACGACGCGGTGCTCAACGCCAACTACGTCATGGCGCGCCTGCAGGACGTCATGACGCCGGCCTTCGAGGGGCCGTGCATGCACGAGTGCCTCTTCGACGACCGCTTCCTCAAGGACACGGGCGTGACCACGCTCGACTTCGCCAAGGCGATGATCGACGAGGGCTACCACCCGATGACCATGTACTTCCCGCTGGTCGTCCATGGCGCGATGCTCATCGAGCCGACGGAATCGGAGACGAAGGAATCGCTCGACCTCTTCGTCGACACGATGCGCTCGCTCGCGGCGCGCGCGAAGGCGGGGGAGGCGGAGCATTTCCGCGCCGCGCCAAGGCTCACGCCGCGTCGTCGCCTCGACGAGACGCGCGCGGCGCGCGCGCCCGTCCTTCGGTGGAAGCCGGCCGCGGCCCCGGTGCCGCGCGCGGCGGAGTAGCCGCGCCGGTCAGGGCACGGCGGACATCACGAGGAAGGCCGCGAAGATCACGAGGTGGACGCCGCCCTGCAGGACGGTGCTCCGCCCCGCGGCGAGCGTCAGCGTGCTCGCGAAGAGCGACAGCACGAGGAGCACGACGTGGCCGGCCTGCAGGCCTAGCGACAGCGGCACGCCGATCGCGAGCGAGACGATCGTGACGGCGGGGATCGTGAGGCCGATCGTCGCCAGCGACGAGCCCAGCGCCAGGTTGAGGCTCGTCTGCAGGCGGTTGGCCTGCGCCGCGCGGTAGGCGGCGAGCCCCTCGGGCAGCAGCACGACGCCGGCGATCACGATGCCGACGCAGGCGTCGGGAAGGCCCGCGGCTTCGATCGCGCGGTCGACCGCCGGGGACAGGGTCTTCGCCAGCAGGATGACGCCGCCAAGCGCGAGCAGGAGCAGGCCCGCGCTGCGCGCGACCGAGCGGTCGGAGGGCGGGGCGTGAGGGGCGTCGTCGCTGTCCTCGTCCATGAAGTAGCTGCGGTGTCGCACGGCCTGGACGAAGAGGAAGAGGCCGTAGAGCGCCAGCGAGACGACGGCGACGAAGACCAGCTGGGACGGCGCGTAGACCGGCCCGGGCGTCGTCGTGGTGTGGTTCGGCAGGATGAGAACGAGGGTCGCCAGGGTGCCGAGCACGCCGAGCGCGCCGGTCGCCCCGGGAGCGCGGAAGCCCTGCTCGTGGTGGCGAATGCCGCCGGCGAGCAGGCAGAGCCCGACGATGCCGTTGAGCACGATCATGATCGCCGCGAAGACCGTGTCGCGCGCGGTGGCCGGCGCGCCGTCGGGCGCCGAGAGCATGATCGAGACGATCAGCGCGACCTCGATCACCGTGACCGCCGCGGCAAGCACGATCGAGCCGAAGGGCTCGCCCACGCGCAGCGCGATCACCTCGGCATGGTGGACGGCCGCGAAGACCGCGCCGCCCAGGAGGATCGTGGCGAGGAGCAGGACGATCGCGCTGGATGCCGGCACGAGGCCGGAGAACTTCGCGGCCAGCAGCGCGGCGGCGGCGACGGGTGCCGCCCAGCTCCACCACGGCATGGTCTCGGGGTCGTGGTTTCCAGCCATCGCGCGTCCCTCCCAGGGTTCCGCGCGACCGTCATGCAGCCACGGGGTCGTCGTCAACCGTGCCGCGGCACCCGCGAATCGGCGCCACAAGCGAAGACGGCGGGCGCCGCCTGGCGCCCGCCGTCCCTGTCCTGCGTGCCGCCCGCGCGGGGCGGCGGCATCAGTTGAGCTTGCCCGGCAGCTCGCGGATCGCCTCGTCGATCAGCCGGCCCTGCGCCGTCTCGTCCAGCTTCTGGGCGAGGATCTGGCGCGTGGCCGCGAGGGCGATGTCGACCGCGGCCGTGCGGACCTCGGCGGCAGCCGACTGCTCGGCCTGGGCGATGCGCTGCATCGCCTGCGCCTCGCGGCGCTTGAGTTCGGCCTCCAGCCGGGCCTGCGCGTCGCGCTGCAGGCGCTCGGCCTCGCCACGCGCGCGCGCGACGATGGTCTCGGCCTCCTGGATCGCGTCGCGCTGCTTGCGCTGGAAGTCGGCGAGCAGCGTCTGCGCTTCCTCGCGCAGCCGCTGGGCCTCGTCGAGTTCCTTGCGGATCCGCTCCGCGCGCGCGTCGAGGCCGCCGACGAGGGCGGAGCGCAGCGGCTTCCAGACCACCACGAAGAACGCGACGAAGGACGCCGCGACCCAGAATTCGGGCTGGGCGAGGAAGGAGCCGGAGGACGGATCTGCCATGGTGTTTCCTTGGACGTGCCCCGGGGGTCAGCGGCGGGCGAGGGCGGCGCGCGCCGCCTGGTCCGCCTCGGCCGGGGAGATGCCGATCCCGGCGACCCTCTGCACCGCGAGGGTCGCGACCTCGGCGGCGACGCCGGCCAGGTTGCCCATCGCCGACGCCTTCGCGGCGGCGATGCGGCCCTCGGCGTCGCGGATCCGGCCGGCCAGCTCGTTGCCGAGCCGTGCCTGCCTGTCGGCGGCCTCGCGGGCCAGCGAGGCCTCGGTCGAGCGACCGACTTCCTGCGCCTTCGCGCGCGACTCGCCCAGGGCCTTCTCGTAGGCGGCCTTGATCTGGTCGGCCTCGGCCTTGAGGGCCGAGGCGCGGTCGAGATCGCCCCCGATGCGGTTGGCCCGCGCCTCGAGCACCTCGCCGATCCGCGGCAGCGCGATCTTGCTCATCACCCAGTAGAGGACGAGGAAGGTCACGCCGAGCCAGAAGATCTGGCTGGGAAAGCGCGAGAGGTCGAATTGCGGCATGCCCGCCTTCTGCGCGTCGGCCGCCATGCCCGGATCGACGGGCAGGAGGACGAGCGCCGCAGCGGCGAGGAGGAGTGCGCGGATGGTCATCATCATTCACCGGCGCCGGGCGCCGGCCCGTTCGTCAGGAGACGTAGACGAGGATGGCGACGACGAAGGCGAGCAGCGCGATGAACTCGGTCACCGCGAAGCCGATATAGGCGAAGGTCTGCACGCTGTCCTTGGCGGCCGGGTTGCGGCCGACGGCCTGGATCAGGCTGGCCCACACGGAACCCACGCCGATGCCGGCGCCGATCATGCCGATGGCGGCGAGGCCCATGCCGATGAGCTTGGCTGCAGAAGCGTCCATTGGAGAAGTCCTTTCTGGTTGGAGCTTGTTGGAGTTCGACCGCCGCGATCCGTCAGTGCAGGTGGATCGCGTCGTTCAGGTAGATGCAGGACAGGATGGTGAAGATGTAGGCCTGCAGGAACGCGACGAAGAACTCGAGCGCGGTCAGGCCGATCAGCATCCCGAAGGGCAGCACGCCCGGCAGGATGAAGAACTTCACGCTGCCCAGCGTGATCACGAAGCCGGCGAAGATCTTCAGGATGATGTGCCCGACCGTCATGTTCGCGAAGAGGCGGACCGAGAGGCTGACCGGGCGCGAGAGGTAGGAGATGACCTCGATCGGGATCAGGATCGGCGCGGCCGCGATCGGCGCGCCGTGCGGGAAGAACAGGCTGAAGAAATGCGTGCCGTGGCGCGCGATGCCGATGAAGGTGATGCCGATGAAGATCGTCAGCGCCATCGCGAAGGTGACCGCGATGTGGCTCGTGAAGGTGAACGCGCCCGGCAGCATGCCGAGCAGGTTGCCGACCAGCACGAAGCTGAAGACGGAGAAGACGAAGGGGAAGTACTTGCGGCCCTCGTCGCCGACGTTCTCGCGCACCATGCCGGCGATGAACTCGTAGCCGAGTTCCGCCACCGACTGCAGGCGGCCGGGGACGAGGTCGCGGCTGCGCACCGAGAAGACCAGGAGGCAGGCGATCACCGCCACCGCGATGGCCATCATGAGCGCCGAATTCGTGAACGAGACGTCCAGCTTCCCGAGGGAGAGCGGGACGAGGGGCTTGATGGTGAACTGCTCGAGCGGACTGGCCACGGTCGTCTCTTTCGCTTCGGGCCGGCGCGCCGCCTGAGGCCCGCCGGGTTTCAGTTCATCTCCCGCCCGTGAAGGGCGAGGGCGGTTTCAATCCCGCTTCCCGCGTTCCCCGTCGATCCGGCGGCGCGCCGCGTCCGCGGCGCGCACCGTGCGGAGCATGTTCATCATCCCGGCCGCGAAGCCCAGGGCGAGGAACACGAGCAGGAACCAGGGGCTGGTGCCGAGCCACCGGTCGAGCGCCAGTCCCATTCCCGTGCCGACGGCGACCCCCGCGAGGAGATCGACGGCGACCCTGAAGCCGAGGCCGAGCTGACCGGTGTTGCGCGCCGCGGCAGCGCTTGCCGTGTCGCGCCCGCCGTCCCTCCGTTCCCGCGCCGCCGCGAGGCGGGCCTGGAAGTCGTCCCTCGCGGGACCGTCGGAAGGCTTTGCGGGATCAGTCTCTGCCATGGCCCGGAGGAAATGTGTCCGGCCGTTTTCGCGGCGCGGAAAATACGGACGGGGTACCACCCTGTCAAGGCGGATGACCAGCTTTCAAAAGGCTGAAACACCGATGTTTTCGGGGCTTCGGCCGCTTCGCGCGCTCAGGCCGTCGCGCGCATGCGCTCGGCCTGGGCGAGGTCGACGGAGACGAGCTGGCTGATGCCCCGCTCGGCCATCGTCACGCCGTAGAGCCTGTCCATGCGCGCCATGGTCATGCGGTGGTGGGTGACGACCACGAAGCGCGTCTCGGTGCGCCCGGAGATCGTCTCCAGCAGCTTGCAGAACCTGTCGACATTGGCGTCGTCCAGCGGCGCGTCGACCTCGTCCAGCACGCAGATCGGCGCCGGCGTCGTCAGGAACACCGCGAAGAGCAGCGCCAGGGCGGTCAGCGCCTGCTCGCCGCCCGACAGGAGCGACAGGGTCTGCAGCTTCTTGCCCGGCGGCGAGGCCATGACCTCGAGGCCGGCATCGAGCGGGTCGTCGCTGGCCTGCTCGCCCTCCTCGGCGGGCGGGGCGGCCAGCTGCAGGTGCGCCTTGCCGCCGCCGAACAGCGCGACGAAGAGCTCCGAGAAATGCCGGTTCACCTGCTCGAAGGCGGCGAGCAGCCGCTCCCGGCCCTCCCGGTTCAGGCTGCCGATGCCCTGGCGCAGCTTGCCGATCGCCGCGAGCAGGTCGCCGCGCTCGCCCATCATCGCCTGCAGCTGCTGGTCGAGCTCCTGCGCCTCCTGCTCCGCGCGCAGGTTCACGGGGCCCATGTTGTCGCGCTCGCGCGTCAGCCGCTCGAGCCGCGACTCGACCTGCTCGATCGAGGGCAGGTCGTCGGCGGGATCGACGCCGCCCGCCGCGAGGGCCTGGTCGGGTTCGCAGTCGAGACGCTCGCGGATGCGCTGCGCCACCTCGGCGATCTGCCGGGCGGCCTGCTCCGCCGCCGATTCGGCGCGCACGCGGTCCTCGCGCTCGCCCATCAGCGTGGCCTCCTCGGCCTTGAGCGCGCGCTCGGCCTCGCGGGCCTGCGTCTCGGCGACGGCGAGGGCGTCGGCATGGCCGCGGCGCTCGGCCTCGGCGGCGGAGACGAGCTCGAGCAGCTCGCCCCGGCGCGACGCGATCTCCGCGGGCTGGGCGGCGAGGCGGGCATGCTCCTCGACCTGCGCCGCATGGCGCCCGGCGAGGACCTCCGCCTGCTGCTCGGCCGCGGCCGCGCGGTTGCGCCAGCCAGCCACGTCCGCGGCGATCCCGGCGAGCCGGCGGCGGCGCTGCTCGGCCTCGCCGACCAGCCGCCGCTCCTCGCCCTGGAGCGCCATGAGGTGCTCGCGCCCGGCCTTAAGCTCGGCGCGGTCGAGCTCGAGCTGGCGGCGCGCGGCATCGATGTCGGGCAGCGCGGCGAGGCGCTCCTGCACGCCGGCCCGGCGCTCCTCCTCGCCCGCGCGCTCGAGGCCGAGGCGCTCGATCCGCTCGGCGAGCGCGGCCAGGCGCGCGGCCTGCTCGGCGCTCTCCCGCGCGAGTCGCGCGGCGGCCTGCCGGGCCTGCTCGACGCGGCCCTGCGCCTCGCGCGCGCCCTGGCGCGCGCCGCGCTCGGACTCCGCGGCGGCGGCTTCCTCCTGGCGGGCGGCCTGCATGCGCGTGCGCGCGCCCTCCAGCTGGGCGCCCGTCGCGGCGCGCTGCGGCAGCAATTCGGCGAGGCGATTGCGCTGCGCGAGGCGCAGCGCCGCGGCGGAAGGCGCGCCGGCGCGGACGGTGAAGCCGTCCCAGCGCCAGAGCGCGCCGCTCCGCGTGACCAGTCGCTGGCCGGCCGCCAGGCCGGGGGCGAGGGCGGCGCCGGCCTCGTCGTCGACGATGCCGACCTGCGCGAGGCGGCGCGCCAGCGCGGGTGGCGCCTGGACATGCGCTCCGAGGGGCTCCACGCCCGGCGGCAGCGCCGGGTCGGACGCACCCTGCGTGGCGTCGCCGCGCCAATGCGCGGGCGCCGTGCTGTCGAGCGGCGCGGCGAGGTCGTCGCCCAGCGCGGCGCCGAGCGCGGCCTCGTAGCCGGCGTCGACGCGCACCTGGTCGATCACGGGCGCGAAGAGGTCGCCGGTGCCGTTGTCCGCGAGCAGGCGCTGCAGCCCGGCGATCTCGCCGTCGAGCCGCGCGATCTCCGCCTCGACGTTGCCGAGGGCGGCGCGCGCGCCGCGCTCCTCCTCCTGCGCGGCGCGCCGCGCCGCCTCCGCGGCGTCGACGCGGCGCTGCGCCTCCTCGACCGCCTGCCCGGCCTCGGCGACGATGCGCTCGGCCTCGGCGCGACGTTCGGCGGGGATCGCGGCGGCGGCAAGGCCCGAGCGGTCCCGCTCCGCTGCCTCGGCGCGCTGGGCGATCTCGGCCAGGCGTCGCTCGGCGTCGGCGTGCTGGCGCTGCAGCGCGTTGCGCTCGGCCTCGGCGGCGGCGACCGCGCCGGTGGCCGCGCTCACGGTCTCCTCGCGCTGGCCAACCGCCTCGCGCTGGCGGTCGAGCGCGGCGCGCGCCTCGGCCAGGAGCGCCTCGGCGGCGGCCTCGGCCTCCTCGATCGTCGCGCGCTCCGCGGAGAGCGACTCGATGGCGGACAGCGCGTCCTGGCGACGCGCGGCCTCGCGCTGCTGGTCCTCGGCGACCTGCGCGATGCGGCGCGCGAGGTCCTCGATCGCGGCGACGACGCGCGCCTCCTCGGCCTCCAGCGCCTGGGCCTGGGTCTCGAGCCGGGTGGTCCGCGCGGCGGCCTCGGCCTCGGCGCGGCGCAGGTCTGGCAGCTGCGCGGCGGTCTCGGCGAGCGCGGTCGACGCGGCGGCGACGCGCGCGGTCGCCTCGGCGACGGCACGCTCGGTATCGGCGAGCCGCGCGGCGGTCGCCTCGCCGAGGCCGGAGGCCTCGCGCCAGCGCAGCGTCAGCAGGATCGCCTCGGCGCGGCGGATCAGCCCGTCGAGGTTGCGGTAGCGCTCGGCCTGCTTCGCCTGCTTCTTCAGGGCCTGGAACTGCTGGTCGATCGTGCCGATCACGTCGTCGAGCCGCGCGAGGTTCTGCTCGGCGGCGCGCAGCTTGAGCTCGGCCTCGTGGCGGCGCGCATGCAGGCCCGTGATGCCGGCGGCCTCCTCCAGCACCTGGCGCCGCTCGGACGGCTTGGCGTTGATGAGCGCCGAGATGCGGCCCTGGCTGACGAGCGCCGGCGAATGCGCGCCCGAGGCGATGTCCGCGAAGAAGAGCTGCACGTCGCGCGCGCGGCTGTCCTTGCCGCCGATGCGGTAGGCGGAGCCCTCGCCGCGCTCGATGCGGCGGCTGACCTCGATCTCGCCGAGGTCGTTCCACGCCGCGGGGGCCTTTCGCTGGTCGTTGGCGATGACGACGGAGACCTCGGCGACGTCGCGCGCCGGCCGGGACGTCGTGCCGGCGAAGATGACGTCGTCCATCTCGCCGCCGCGCATCTGCTTCACGCGGTTCTCGCCCATCACCCAGCGCAGCGCCTCGACGAGGTTCGACTTGCCGCAGCCATTCGGCCCGACGACGCCGGTGAGGCCGGGTTCGATCGAGAACTCGGTCGCCTCGACGAAGGACTTGAAGCCGGCGAGGCGGAGCTTGGTGAACTGCATGTCGAGCCTGTCTTCCGATGTCGTGCTTGCGTGGGTGCGGGGCGACGGTCAGGGCTTGCCGGGGCCGCCGCCGAAGAGGCCGGAGACCCAGCCGAGGAAACGCTGCCAGGTGGACGCGGGGGCGGCGGGCGCGCCGGCGCCGCTGGCCGGCGCCGCCGGCTGCCCGCGCGCCGCCTCGGCGAGCGCGCGGTCGACTTCCTCGAAGCTGGAGCCGCCGGCATGGCGCTTGCCATTGATGACCAGCGTCGGGGTGCTGTTGACGCCGTACTGCTTCTCGCCGGCCTGGGCGACGGCGACGAGCTTCGCCTGCTGCTCGGCGTCCTCGGCGCAGGCGGCGGCGCGGTCGCGCGGCAGCCCGGCGAGGGTCGCGTACTGCTTGACGCGCTCGATCATCGCCCCGGCGTCGCGGCCCGCCGTCCACTGCTCCTGCTGGCGGAACAGCACGTCGAGCAGCCCGAAATAGCGCTCGGGCGGCAGGCAGCGCGCGACCTGCGCGGCCTGCAGCGCGACGCGGTCGAGCGGGAAGTCGCGATAGACGAACTTCACGATGCCGGCGTCGATGTACTTCGCCTTCACCTGCGGCAGCACGTCTGCATGGAAGCGCGCGCAATGCGGGCAGGTCAGCGAGGCGTACTCGATGACGACCACGGGCGCGTCGGGATGGCCCATGGCGAAGTCGTCGCCCTCGCGGCGCGGCGCCAGCCTGTCCGCCGGCGGCTGCTGGGCCGCCGCCGGGGCGGGATATCCCCAGCCCGGCGCGGTTCGCCCGCCATCCATCGACAGGCCTGTCCACAGGGACGGGCCGGCCTGGAGCGCGGCCAGGACGGCCGCGGCGATCAAGATCTTCGATAAACGGGACATTCCACCCACCAGATGATGTGGAGCCTAGCGACGCTCCACCCGAGTCGCCAAGCAAAGCGCGCCTGACTGGGGATAAGTCGCGATCGTGTCGCCAGGATGGCGTCAGCGACGGCGCAGGAGGTGGCTTCCCAGCCGCGCCAGGGACTCGCGCAGGCCCTCGTCGGCCACGCCCTCCACGGCCATCGCCGCGTCGCGGCGGCTCGCGGGATCGGGCTGGACGCGCCGCGCCGCCGGGCGCGCGCGCATCGCCCGCGCGACCGGGCGCTGGACGAGGGCGATCCGCGCGACCGCGGCATGGCCGAGATGGGCGTTCACGCGCTCGATGATCTGGGGGGCGAGGTGCTGCAACTCGAGCGCAAGGGCGGGCTCCACGGCGAGGTGGAGGACGCCGGGGCCGCCATCGCGTGGCCGCGCGAGCCGCTCGACCGCCGTGTCGCCGGCGAGGCGCGGGCCGGCGATCTCGGCCCAGCCCGCCACCAGCGCCGCATAGTCGGCGCCGCGCTTCTGCAGCACGGGGCGCGTGACCTTCATCAGGCTTCGGGACAGGGCGCGCGGCGCCATCGGCGGATCGGCCTCGACAATGCGGAACGACCGCCAGTCTAATCGGCCCCGCCCATGCAAGCGAAGCCGCAAACCCGGACCTCGCGCGCGGCGCTCGGCCGCGCGCTGCTCGCCTGGTACGACCGCCATGCCCGCGCCCTGCCCTGGCGCGCGCCGCCGGGCACGTCGCCCGACCCGTACCGCGTCTGGCTCTCCGAGATCATGCTGCAGCAGACGACGGTGGCGGCGGTCGGCCCCTATTTCCTGCGCTTCACGTCGCTGTGGCCCGACGTCTTCGCCCTCGCGGCCGCGCCGCGCGAGGACGTGCTGCGCGAATGGGCGGGCCTTGGCTACTACTCGCGCGCGCGCAACCTGCATGCCTGCGCCGCGGCGGTCGTCGCGAGGCATGGCGGCGCCTTTCCCCGCGACCCGGAGGCGCTGCGCGCGCTGCCCGGGATCGGCCCCTACACCGCGGGCGCGATCGCGGCGATCGCATTCGACCGCCGCGCGCTGGCCGTCGACGGCAATGTCGAGCGCGTCGCCACGCGGCTCGCGGCGATCGGGACGCCGCTGCCGGCGGCGAAGCCGGAGATCCGCGACGTCGCGGCCTCGCTCATGCCGCGGTCGCGGCCCGGCGACTTCGCGCAGGCGCTGATGGATCTCGGCGCCACGACCTGCACGCCGCGCGCGCCGTCCTGCGGCCGCTGCCCGGTCGCCGCGGGCTGCGCGGCGCGCGCGGCGGGCCGCCAGGAGGACTTCCCGGTCAAGCCGCCGCGCCGTGCCCGGCCGCTGCGCCGCGGGGTCGCCTTCGTCCTGCGTGGTCCCGGGGGCGCGATCTGGCTCACCCGCCGCGCGGAGAAGGGGCTGCTCGGCGGCATGGTCCAGGTGCCGACGACCGACTGGGTCGAGGGCGGGCCGGACGATGCCAGCCGCGCGGCGGCGCGCCCCGCTCCCGGCCCCTGGCGCCTGCTCGGCGAGACCGTCCGCCACGTCTTCACGCATTTCGAGCTCGAGCTCGAGGTCGAGGTCGCCTCCGCGCGCCGCGCGCCCGCGGGCGAGGGGCGCTGGTGCGCGCCCGACGCGCTCGACGGCGCGGGGCTGCCCTCGGTGTTCCGCAAGGTGGCGCTGGCTGCGGCCGGCGGCGTGCGCCGGCGATGAAGCGCATCCTCGTGATCGAGGACGAGGAGGCGCTGCGCGACGACCTCGTCGACCTGCTGCGCAGCGCGCCCGAGGGCTACGAGGTGCTGGAGGCGCCCGAGGGGCGCGCGGGCCTGGCGCTGATCGAGGCGCGCCGGCCGGACCTCGTCATCTGCGACAGGCTGATGCCGGCGATGGCCGGGCACGAGGTGCTCGAGGCGCTGCGCGCGGGCGATCCCGGTTTCGCCGGCATGCCCTTCGTGTTCCTGACCGCGCTCACCGACGCGCGCGACCGCGAGGCCGTCGCGGCGCTGAACCCGACGCTCTACCTCAGCAAGCCGATCGACCACGGCGCGCTGCTGCGCGCCATCGCGGCCCTGCTGGAGCGCGCGCCGCGCAGGTCCTAGGCGAGCTCGGCCCGCAGCTTCGTGCGCAGCACGTCGATCGGCACGCGCTTGCCGCCATCGACCATGCACCAGAAGGTCCAGCCGTTGCAGGCGGGCGCGCCCTGCACCGCGGCGCCGACCTGGTGGATCGAGCCCTTGTGCTCGGCGGAGACCAGCGTGCCGTCGGCGCGCACGCGCGCCGTCCAGCGGCCGCTCGGGTCGCTGAGCACCTCGCCCGGCTGCAGCAGCCCGCGCTCGACCAGCCAGCCGAAGGGGATGCGCGGCTCCTCGCGCTTCGAGCCCGCGGGCGCGATCGTCTCGTCGTCGGCGCGGCGGATGTCGGCGATGCGCCGGCGCGCGACCTCGGCGTAGATCTCGTCGCGCTCGAGGCCGATGAAGCGGCGGCCGAGGCGCTTCGCGACGGCGCCCGTCGTGCCGCTGCCGAAGAACGGGTCGAGGATCACGTCGCCCGGCTTCGAGGCCGCGACGACCACGCGATGGAGCAGCGCCTCGGGCTTCTGCGTGGGATGCGCCTTGCGGCCGGCCGAATCCTTGATGCGCTCGGATCCCGTGCAGATCGGGATGAACCAGTCGCTGCGCATCTGGATGTCGTCGTTGAGCGCCTTCATCGAGGCGTAGTTGAAGGTGTAGCGGGACTTCTGGTCGCGCGCGGCCCAGATCATCGTCTCGTGCGCGTTGGTGAAGCGCCGGCCGCGGAAGTTCGGCATCGGGTTGGCCTTGCGCCACACGACGTCGTTCAGCACCCAGAAGCCGAGGTCCTGCAGCGCCGCGCCGAGGCGGAAGACGTTGTGGTAGCTGCCGATGACCCAGATCGTGCCGTCCGGCTTGAGCACGCGCCGCGCCTCGGCGAGCCAGGCGCGGGTGAAGCGGTCATAGGCGGCGAAGTCGCCGATCTGGTCCCAGGCGTCGTCGACCGCGTCGACCTTCGAGTTGTCGGGGCGGTGCAGTTCGCCGCGCAGCTGCAGGTTATAGGGCGGGTCGGCGAAGACCATGTCGACGCTGGCGTCGGGCATCGCGCGCATCAGCTCGAGGCAGTCGCCGACGAGCAGGCGGTTGCCCTCGCCGAGCTTGTCGGTGGCGGGGGCGGGCGGGGCGGCGGGGGACTGGGATCGGGCCATGGCGGCGGAATGTGAGTCCCGCCCGAGTCGCCGTCAATAGATAATTGGAATCAAGGGCTTGCAGGGCGTTCTTCAGAGCGCCATTCGCAACTGCGAAAGCGGCGAGAAGCTCAATCGGTGGTGGGGCGAGGGACCGGCGACCGCGATGGCTTGTAGATGGGCGGCCGTCCCGTAGCCCATGTTGGCCTCCCAGCCATAGGCCGGATGCCGCGGCGCAAGGCGACGCATCGCGCGGTCGCGCAGTTCCTTGGCGACGATCGAGGCCGCCGCGATCGAGAAGGAACGCGCGTCGCCGCCGACCACGGTCGTGACGCCCGCGCCGCCCGCGGCGAGGTCGTTCGGCGCGCGGTCGCCGTCGACCAGCACGTGCGCGGGCACCGCGCCAAGCCGCGCGAGCGCGCGCCTCCAGGCGAGGAAGGTGGCGCGCAGCGGATCCAGCGCGTCGACCTCGCGCGCCGATGCGGCGCCGGCCGCGAAGACGATGTCGCCGCGCCGCGCCGCCGCGCGGATCGCCTCCAGCGCCTCGGCGCGCCGCGCCGCGGAGAGTCGCTTGGAATCGTCGACGAGGCCGCGCAGGCCGCGCGGCACGCGCTTGCCCGGCACGGCGAGCGCCGCGGCGACCACGGGCCCGGCGAGCGGGCCGCGCCCGGCCTCGTCGAGGCCCGCGACGAGGCCCTCGAAGCGGCGCTCGAGAGCGAAGCCCGGCATGGGTCAGCGGATGCCCGCGCGGATGAAGCTCTGCACGAACTGGCGCTGGAAGAGCAGGAAGCCCACGAGCAGGGGCGCCGAGGTGAGCAGCGTCGCGGCGCAGATCAGCGCCCAGTCGATGCCCTGGTCGGCGTGCGAGAAGATCTGCAGCCCGACCGTGAGCGGCCGCGTCTCCACGGAGTTGGTGACGATCAGCGGCCAGAGGAAGTTGTTCCAGTGGTAGCTGACGGAGGTCAGGCCGAAGGCGATGTAGACCGGCCGCGCCAGCGGCACGTAGACCTTCCACAGCATCATCAGGAAGCTGCAGCCCTCGACGCGCGCGGCCTCGTCGAGCTCGCGCGGCACCGTCTTGAAGGTCTGGCGCAGCAGGAAGATGCCGAAGGCCGACGCCATGTAGGGAAGGCCGATGCCAAGCAGCGTGTCGACCAGCCCGAGCTTGCGCAGCGTCTGGTAGTTCTCGACGATCAGCACGTCGGGCATGATCATCAGCTGCACGAGCACGAGCGAGAACGCCACCTCGCGCCCGAAGAACTCGAAGCGCGCGAAGGCGTAGGCGGCGAGCGTCACCAGCACGAGCTGCACGCCGAGGATCATCGCGCAGAGCAGCGTGGTGTTGAGGAAGTAGCGCGCGAAGGGCGCCGCGTGCCAGGCGCGCACGAAGTTCTCGAGGGTCAGCGGCGCCAGCGGCTCGAACCTCGCCTGGTACTCCGCGGGGTGGAACGCGGTCCAGATCGCGAAGGCCAGCGGCAGGATCCAGAGGACGCCCAGCAGCCAGGCCGCGCAGGTCTCCAGCACGCGGTCGAAGCCGCGCGATTCCATCAGGTCGTGCCTGCCCTGCGCCGCGCTCACCGGTAGTGCACCCGCTTCTCGAGGAAGAAGTACTGCCCGAGCGCGAGCAGTGCGAGCATCGCGAGCAGGACCATGGTCAGCGCCGAGGCGTAGCCGGTGTCCCAGAACTTGAACGCCACCTCGAAGATGTAGAAGAGCAGCAGCGCGCTGGCGTTGTCCGGCCCGCCCTTGGTCAGGGCCACGATGTGGTCGACCAGGCGGAAGGAGTTGATGATCGCGTTGACGAGCACGAAGAGGGTCGTCGGCATCAGCAGCGGGAAGATCACGCGGCGGAAGAAGTACCAGCGCGACGCCCCCTCGAGCGCCGCCGCCTCGGAGAGCGAGGGCGGGAGCTGCTGCAGCGCGGCGAGGTAGAAGATCATGAAGAACCCCGCCTCCTTCCACACGGTCATCACCATCAGCGCGCCGAGCACCGTGTCGCGCTGGCCGAGCCAGTTGGTCGGCCCGAACCCGAGCACGCGCGTGAAGACGTCCACCAGCCCGTAGTCCGGCACGTAGAAGAAGAGCCAGATGTTGGCCACCGCGATCAGCGGCAGCACGGTCGGCACGAAGTAGGACATGCGCAGGAAGCCGCGGCCTGCGAGGCGCTGGTTCACCCACAGCGCCATCAGCATGGCCAGCACGACCGAGGCCGGGATCGTGAACAGCGCGTAGAGGAAGTTGTTCCACATCGCCTGCCAGAAGACGGGATCCTCGATCATCGTCTCGTACTGGCGCAGGCCGACGAACCGCGCCGGGCGGTTGCCCTTGGGCGTGGTGTGCAGCGAGTGCCAGAACGTGGCGACCGCCGGCACGTGGGTGAAGGCCGCGAGCAGCACGGCGGCCGGCAGCAGCAGCAGCCAGCCATGGACGTTGGCGGAAAGCCTCGTCACGGCGCCGTCGCCGCGCCGCCCTCGACGCGCCGGCCGCTCGCCGCGTCGAAGAGGTGCAGGCTTCCCGGCTCCACCGCGATGCGCACGCGCGCGCCGGGCGCCGGCGTGACCTGTCCCGGCGCGCGCAGCGAGAGCTGTTCCTCGCCGACCCGGCAGGCGAGCACGGTGTCCGCGCCCAGGTACTCGGCGGACAGGACCTCCGCCTCGAGCGCGCCGTGGTGCGTCGCATCGACGAGGCGCATCGCCTCCGGCCGCACGCCGGCGACCAGGCCGTCGCCGCGGCCCGGCAGCAGCGCGGGCCCCGCGGAGCCGCGCAGCACCGCGCCCGCGGGCGAGTCGGCCAGCCGCGCGAGGTTCATCGGCGGCGTGCCGATGAAGCGCGCCGCGAAGGAGGTCGCGGGCCGCGCGTAGATCTCCGCCGGCGAGGCGTCCTGCTCCACGCGACCGCCGCGCATCAGCACCACGCGGTCGGCCATGGTCATCGCCTCGACCTGGTCGTGGGTGACGTAGACGAGCGTGATGCCGAGCTGGCGCTGCAGCGCGCGGATCTCGCGGCGCATCTCCTGGCGCAGCTGCGCGTCGAGGTTGGAGAGCGGCTCGTCCATCAGGCAGACCGGCGTCTCGGCGACGATGGCGCGGCCGAGCGCGACGCGCTGCTGCTGGCCGCCCGAGAGCTGGGAGGGCTTGCGATCCATCAGGCCGCCGAGGCCGAGCAGGGCCGTCGCGCGCTCGAGCCGGCGCTCGCGCTCCTCGCGCGACAGGCGCCGCACGCGCAGGCCGAAGACGATGTTCTCCGCCACCGAGAGGTGGGGGAAGAGCGCGTAGCTCTGGAACACCATCGACACGCCGCGCGCCGCGGGCGGAAGCGCGGTGACGTCGCGCCCGTCGATGAGGATGCGGCCCGAGCTCGCGGCCTCGAGGCCCGCGACCAGGCGCAGCGTCGTCGACTTTCCGCAGCCCGACGGCCCGAGCAGCACGACGAAGGACCCCGCGGGCACGCGCAGGTTGACGCCGTCGACCGCGGCGGTCTCGCCCCAACGCTTGCTCACGCCTTCAAGAACGATCTCGGACAAGTCGAAGCCCCCGGCGCCGCGCGAGATGCGCGCGGCGCATGAAACCCGCATGTCGCCTCGATGACAAGTGCGTGATGCGCGGGCTCAGAACAGGCCGAGCTGCCTCGGGTCGCCCGCGGGCGGCCGGAAGAGCGAGGCGTCGAGCGGCCTGCGCTCGCCGCCGAGGCCGAGCCGCTCGCAGGCGAGGCGGAAGCGCCGCGCGACGAGCGCGGCCTCCGCGCCCTCGCCGACGATGCGCGTGCCGAAGCGCGGGTCGTTGAGCGCGCCGCCGCGCATGCGCGCGACGCGCGCGAGCACGCGCGCGGCCTTCAGGGGCTCGTGCGCCTCGAGCCACTCGCGGAACAGGTCCTTCACCTCGTGCGGCAGGCGCAGCATCGTGTAGCCCGCCGAGCGCGCGCCGGCGCGCGCGGCCGCCTCGAGCAGCGGCTCGAGCTCGTGGTCGGTGAGCGCCGGCATGATCGGCGCCGCCATGACGCCCACGTCGACGCCCGCGGCCGCGAGGCCGGCGATGGCCTCGAGGCGGCGCGCCGGGGACGAGGCGCGCGGCTCGAGCCGCCGCGCGAGGCCGCGATCGAGCGTCGTCACCGACAGGAAGACCCGCGCGAGCCGGCGCCGCGACATCGGCCCGAGGATGTCGGCGTCGCGCAGCACCAGCGCCGACTTTGTGACGATCGTCACCGGATGGTCGTGCTCCGCCAGCAGCTCGAGCAGCGCGCGGGTGATGCGCAGGCCACGCTCCGCCGGCTGGTACGGGTCCGTGTTGGTCCCGAAGGCGATCGGCGCGGGCCGGTAGCCCGGCCTCGCGAGCTCGGCGCGCAGCAGCCGCGCGGCGTCGGGCTTGAAGAAGATCCGCGTCTCGAAGTCGAGCCCCGCGGACAGGCCGAGCCATCCATGCGTCGGGCGCGCGTAGCAGTAGACGCAGCCATGCTCGCAGCCGCGATAGGGGTTGATCGAGCGGTCGAAGGGGATGTCGGGCGAGTCGTTGCGCGCGATGATGCTGCGGCTCGCGTCGGGCGACAGCGTCGTCGCGGGGCCGTGCGCGTCCCCTTCCTCCTCCTCCTCCGCGCCGGCGCGCGCCCAGCCGTCGTCGACCGCGACGCGCCTGGTCGCCTCGAAGCGCCCGTCCGGGTTGGAGATCGCGCCGCGCCCCTTGCG
>JBEGVV010000062.1:0-3139 GCA_041178225.1 Pseudomonadota bacterium
AGGACACCGCCGGCGGCGGCGCGACCTCGGACACCCCGGGCGTCCCCCCGCCCCTGGTCGACGCGCGGGCCGACGACGCCGTCCTTGCCATCATGCACGACCCGGAGGCGGCGCGCGCCGCGCACGCGGCCGGCGAAGGCGCGACGATCGAGATCGCGCTCGGCGGCAAGCTCGTCCCGGGCCACGTCCCCGTCCGTGGCCGCTTCGTCGTCGAGAAGCTCGCGCAGGGCCCCTTCGCATTCACCGGCCCCATGCTGCGCGGGAACACCGGCGACCTCGGCAAGGTCGCATGCCTGCGGATCGACGGCGTGCGCATCGTCGTCTCCGAGGGCCGCACGCAATGCCTGGACCAGGCCTATTTCCGCCACGCGGGCATCGAGCCCGCCGCGCACCGGATCGTGGTCGTGAAGTCCACCAACCACTACCGCGCCGACTTTGCCGCGATGGCCGAGCGGATCGTGGAGGTCGAGGCGCCGGGCCTCTCCTCGATGAACACGGGCCAGCTCCCCTTCACGCGCCTGCGCGAGGGCATCCGCCTCTTCGGCGGCGGCCCCGCCTTCCGGGGTCGCGGCTGATCCGGCTCGCGCTCCCACGCCGCCGCCTGCCGCTCGGCGTCGTGGCTATCTTGATGGGTCTGGGCCTGCTCGGGCTGCGGATGCCATGGGGCGAGGACCTGCTCGCGCCGGTCGCGTTCTCCGGCCATGCGCGCGTGATCGACGGGGACTCGCTGGAGATCGACGGCAGGCGCGTGCGCATCTCCGGCATCGACGCACCGGAGATGGCCCAGTCCTGCACCGCGGCCGATGGCGCGGCCTTCGCCTGCGGGCGTCGCGCGCGCGCCGAGCTCGAGCGGCTGGCCGGTGGGCGCGACCTCGATTGCCGGCGCGAGGGCCGCGACCGCTACGAGCGCGTGCTCGCCACCTGCAGGGCGGGCGATGCCGACATCGCGATGGCGATGGTCGCAAGCGGCTGGGCCCTCGCCTTCGCAGGACCCGCGGGCGACAGGCTGCGCGGGGCGGAACGAAGGGCGCGCGACGCGCGGGCCGGCCTCTGGGCGGGCGGCTTCGAGCGCCCTGAGGACTGGCGGCGAAGGGCCGGGCGCTGACTCACGCGTCGCGGCGTCGCGTCGCGTCGTCGTAGCGGGCGCGGGCGGCGCGCACCTCCGCGCGCGACGACGCCTCCGGCACGGCGACGTCCCACCACGCCCCGCCCTCGCCCGTCGAGCGCGCGGGATCGGTGTCGATCACGACGACGGCGCTGCGGGCCGCGGCGCGGGCACGCTCCAGCGCGGCGGGCAGGTCGCGCAGGCGCGACACCTTCTCAGCCTGCGCGCCGAGGCTGCGCGCATGCGCGACGAAGTCTA
This sequence comes from Pseudomonadota bacterium, assembly GCA_041178225.1. Lineage (GTDB taxonomy): Bacteria > Pseudomonadota > Alphaproteobacteria > CACIAM-22H2 > CACIAM-22H2 > CAIOSQ01. The sequence goes on from JBEGVV010000062.1 coordinate 1,364, forward strand.
TCGGCGGCATCTCGAGCGCCGGGCCGAAGAGGTTGTTGAAGGACGCGCCGCCACAGGCGCGCTGCAGCCTGTCGATGCAGCCGAAGCCGCGGTTGTCGAGCAGCACGACGAGGAGCTTCGCGCCCATCGCGACGGATGTCGCGAGCTCCGAGTTCATCATCATGTAGCTGCCATCGCCGACCATCACCACGACCTCGCGGTCGGGGCATGCGAGGCGCGCGCCGAGGCCGCCAGCGACCTCGTAGCCCATGCAGCTGTAGCCGTATTCGAGGTGGTAGCTGCCCGGTCCCGTGGCGCGCCAGAGCTTGTGCAGTTCGCCGGGCAGCCCGCCCGCCGCGCACAGGACCGTGGTGCGCGCGGTCGCGAAGCGGTTCACGACGCCCAGGACCTGCGCGTCGCTGGGCGGCGCATCGCCCTCGTCCAGGGCCGTGATCGCGTCGACCCGGCCCTGCCAGGCGCAGGCACGCTCGCCGGCGAGGCGGGTCCACTCGGCGGGCGCGCGCCAGCCGGGAAGCGCGGCCGAGAGTGCCTCGATGCCGGCGCCGGCATCGGCGACGAGCGCCGTCGCGCCGTGCTTCGCCGCGTCGAAGGGCGCGACGTTCAGGTGCACGAGGCGCGCCTCGCGCGGCAGCAGCGCGCGGCTGCCGCTGGTGAAGTCCTGCAGCCGCGTGCCGATCGCCAGCACCACGTCGGCCTCGCGGGCGAGCGCGTTCGCAGCCTCCGTGCCCGTGACGCCGATCGCGCCGACGGCCCGCGGATGGTCCCAGGGCAGCGCGCCCTTCCCTGCCTGCGTCTCCGCGACCGGGATGCCGGTCGCCTCGGCGAAGGCGCCGAGCGCGGCGCAGGCGCCGGCGTAGAGGACGCCACCGCCGGCCACGACCAGCGGCCGGCGCGCGGCGCGCAGGATGCGCGCGGCGTCGGCGAGCTCCCGCGGATCGGGGCCCTGCCGCCGGATGCGATGGACGCGCCGCGCGAAGAAGGATTCCGGGTAGTCGATCGCCTCGGCCTGCACGTCCTGGCAGAAGGAGATGGTCGCCGGGCCGCAATTCACGGGATCGAGCAGCACCTCGAGCGCCGCGGGAAGCGAGGCGAGGAGCTGCTCGGGCCGGGTGATCCTGTCCCAGAAGCGCGACACGGGCCGGAAGCAGTCGTTGGCGGAGATCGTCGGGTCGCCGAAATCCTCGACCTGCTGGAGCACCGGATCGGGACGGCGCGAGGCGAAGACGTCGCCGGGCACGAGCAGGACGGGCAGCCGGTTCACGTGCGCGACCGCCGCCGCGGTGACCATGTTCGTGGCGCCTGGCCCGATCGACGTCGTGCAGGCCATGAAGCGGCGCCGGAACGAAGCCTTCGCGAATGCGATGGCGGCCAGCGCCATCGCCTGCTCGTTGTGGGCGCGATGGGTCGGAAGCACCTCGCGCGCGGCATGCAGCGCCTCGCCGATGCCGGCGACGTTGCCGTGGCCGAATATCGCCCACATGCCGGCGCAGGCCGGGACCTCGTGGCCATCGACCTCGACATGCTGGGCCGAGAGCCAGCGGACCATGGCCTGCGCGGCGGTGAGCTTCATCGTTCCTCCCCTTCTCCACGCGGAACTTAGATCCGGCGACGCGGGAGAGGAATTGCCGATTTCCGCCACCAAGCCACAATGCGCCCTCCACGACTCGCGAGGGGCCCCATGGCCGTGCGCATCGGCATCAACCCGATCACCTGGTCGAACGACGACATGCCGGAACTCGGCGGCGACACGCCGCTGGAGACCTGCCTGCGCGAGGC
>JBEGVV010000063.1:0-37205 GCA_041178225.1 Pseudomonadota bacterium
TCGGGGCCGTAGCAGCCATGGTCGGCGCCGATCGCGTAGGCGGAGAGCACGCGCCCGCGATGCGAGAGCATCACGCCCTTCCCCCGGCCCGTCGAGCCGGAGGTGTAGGGGATCGAGAAGATGTCGCTCTCCTGCGTCGGCACCGGGCAGGTCGCGTCCGAGGCGCGCGCGAGCAAGTCCTCGTACGCATCCGACAGCACCACGACATGCGCGACGCTGCCCGGCAGCGCGGCGCGCGCCTTCGCCTCGAGCGCGGGGTCGACGAAGATCGCCCGCGCGCCCGTGTCCTCGCACGCGAAGCGGATCTCGGCCTCGGAGGCCGCCGGGCCGATCGTCGCGCAGGCGACGCCCGCGAGCGACGCGCCGCAGACGATCTCGATGTACTCGACCCGGTTGGGAAGCAGGACGACGACGCGCTCGCCATGCGCGAGGCCCAGCCCGGCATGGACGAGGTTGGCGACGCGCCGGATCCGCTCGGCCAGCCGCGCATAGGTGAGCCCGCGCCCGCTCTCGCGTATCGCGAGGCGGTCGGGCGTGCGCCGCGCGGCCGAGAGGATCCCGTCGGAGATCGTGATGCCGCGGGAATTGCCGGGCCGGCGCGTCCTGAGGTCGCCGGGGCTCATGGCGCGAGGAAGCGCGCGATCGCCGCCGCGCGCTCGGCGGCCGAGCCGACCCGCTCGACGACCGCGTGGCCCAGCGCCGCGGCTGCGCCGTCGAGGCACGGTGCGTGGATGTCGTCCGGCGCGGCCAGCAGCAGCGTGGGCCGGTCCGGCAGCTCCGCCATGCGCTCGCGCAGCGGGTAGGACATGACGGCCTGCCAGGTCGGCGCGTAGCCGCGCGGGTGCTTGAGCATCTCCCGCGCCCGCAGCGTCAGCGACGCGGGGTCGATGCGCGGCTCGGTCCTGCGTGCATTCTCGCGGCGCCGGTCGTGCCAGGGCTGCCAGAGCTCCTGGTCGCGCAGGTGGTGCCAGGCGCGCAGCAGGTGCGTGCCGTCCATCTCCGGCGCCGCGGATGGCGCGGGCACCGCGGCGAGCGCGGCGCGGGCCACGGGGTCGAGAGCGGGCGGCCCGTCGAAGGCGACGCGGCGGAAGCGTGCCGGGGCGCGGCGCAGCAGTTCCACCGCGAGCGCCGCGGAGCCGCCGCAGGCCAGCAGGTCGAAGACGGGTGCGTCATGCCCGCCGAGCGCGCCAAGCAGCGCCGCGCAATGGGCGTCCCAGGGCTGCTCCGGGTCGCCCGTGGCCGGGCGCGACTGGCCATGGCCGGGAAGGTCGAAGCCGAGCACGAGGCGGTCGCGCGCGAGTTCCAGCATCAGGTCGGCGACGAGCGCCGTCGACCCCGGCAGCGGATGCAGGCAGAGCAGCGGCGGCTCGCCGATGCGCGCGGCCCCGCCGCTGCGCATGAAGAGCGCGCCCTGCGGGCCGTTTGCATAGTCCGTGGCCAGCCGCCCGGCGATCGGCGCGCAGGCCGGGGCCGGCGGCGGCACGTCGCCGAGATGGCGGGAGAGGATCTCGCGCTCGCGCACGGTCGCGGCGACAGGGTCGCGCGGGGTCTCCTCGAGCCACGCGCCGGTCCCGTCATAGGCCGGCTTCGTGCGGTGGAGGCTGTCGCCCGGGCGCACCGCGAAGCAGACTGGCACCTTGAGGTCGGCGAGCACGCCAAGCCCGCGTCCGCGGAAGGCCGCCGCGTAGCCGATGCGGTACTCGTCGCCCGCGTCGAGCAGGTCGATCACGCCCTGGTGCAGGAAATCGGCGTCGGGCACGTCGGTGTCCGCGCGATGCGCGAGGTCGTGGTCGTGCCACGGCCAGAAGACATGCTGCTCGCGATAGCGGTACCAGAGCCAGAGCAGGTGGCTTCCGTCCCATTTCGGCACCAGCGGCTCGAGGTAGCGCTTCAGCCGGTCCTGCGCCTGCGCGCCCGAATAGGCGGGATAGCCGTCGGCGAGCGCCATGGCGCAGCGATCGGGATGGCGCGCCGCGAACTCGACGGCGATCGCGGCACCGGTGTGGTTGCCGTAGGCGGCGGCGCGGCCGATGCCGAGCGCGGAGAGCGTCTCCGCCATTGCGTCGGCGAAGTCCCGGATCTCGGGCTGGGCGATGTCGAGGCGGTCGGACAGCCCGAAGCCGGGCGTGTCGAAGGCAAGCGCGGTGAAGCGCGTCGCGAAGACCTCCTGCTGCATGCGCATGCGCGCCGCCGAGCAGGGCGAGGGATGGAAGAGGCAGACCGCCGGGCCCGAGCCTGCGCGCGTGTAGTGCACGCGGCGCTTGCCGACGGTGACGAAATGGCTGGTGACGCGCGTGCTCATGCCGGTCCTCTCCCCTTCCCTCCCGCCCCGAGCCCGAGCACGCCGGGATTCATCCGGCCCTCCGGGTCGAGAGCGAGCTTGATGCGATGCGCCAGCGCGGCGGCCGCGGGATCGAGCGCCTCCGCGTAGCGATAGAAGCGCCCGAGCTGCGCATGGACGGCGCCATGCGCGTCGAGCGCGTCGCGCATGGCCTCGCGCAGGCGCCGCGCGAGCGCGCGCCCCGCCGGGTTCGCGGCGAAGGCGCCGAAGCGCGCGCGATTGCGCTCCGACAGGTATGAAAGATGGATCGGCGCAAGCGCGTCGGGCCAGTAGAACATCGGCTCGATCGTGACATGCGGCCCGGTCGAGGCGACCAGCCAGTTCACGGCCATGCCCGCGTCGTCGAGCGCCGCGCGCTCCGCGCCGGCGATCGCCTCCAGCGAGGCCAGCGCAGCGGCGGCGCGCGACAGCGGCAGGATGCCGTGCACGGGCACCCAGCGCTCGCCCTGCGGCCCGACCATGCCGCGGATCGAGAAGGGGCGCGCGCGCAGGGTGCGCGGGACGACGGCGTCGACCTCCCGGCCCGCCGCGCAGAGGCCGCGCACGGCGTCGATGCGCTCCGCCGCCGCGCGCTCGCTCTGCGCCTCGGCCGTCACATGCAGCGACCAGGGCGCGTCGTCGCCGGCGCCGAGCCCTGCCTTCGCGAGGCGCGCAGCGTCGCGCAGCGCCTGGCCGGGCGAGGCGGCGGCGGCGACCACGGCGCCGAGCGTGCGCGCGGCCTCGCCGGCGTCGAGGCTGCGCGCGCCCTCCGACCTCAGCCGGTCGAGCGCGAAGGCGCGCGTCGCGGCGCCGGCACGCATCGTCGCGACCATCGCCGCGGCGAGCTCGCTTCCGCGCTCGAAGGCGAAGGACGCGAACGCGGCGGGCCTCTCGGGCACGAGGCGCAGGGCGAGCTCGGTCTTGATCCCGAAGGCGCCGCAATCGCCGAGGAACAGGCCAGTGAGGTCGGGCCCGTGATGGCGCCAGAACCCCTCGCCGCCCGGCTGCGCGAGCGCGCCGGTGCGCGCCAAGCCGCCATCCGCAAGCACGGCCTCCACGCCGATGAAGCCGTCCATCGGCCCGGGAAGGTTCTGCGACGCGGCGCCCCCGATGGTCGAGTGGCTGCCGCTGATCGGCGCCGCGACCGCCGCGCGCAAGCCATGGCGCGCGGCGGCCTCGGCCAGCGCCTCCCAGGTCGCGCCCGCGCCGACGCGCGCGCGCTGGTCGCCGGCGTCGATCGAGACATGGTCGAGCCGCCGCGTGTCCATGACCGCGACGCGCGGCGCATGCGGCACCGCGCCGCCGGTATAGGAAAGGCCGGCGCCGCGCGGCACGACCGCAAAGCCCGCGCCGGCGAGCAGGCGCATGGCCTGCGCCGCCTCGGCGGCCGAGCCAGGGCGCAGCACCAGCGCCGGCGCCACGGCGCCGGGCCATTCGAAGAGGTCCGATCCGGCCAGCGCCAGACCGGCCTCGTCCGCCGACACGTGCGCGGCGCCGATCGCGGCCGCGAGCGCGTCGCGCAACGCCGCGCTCATCCCGGCAGCTTGAACAGCCGCAGCGCGTTGTCGCGCAGGATCTTGCGCAGCGGCACGGGGCGGAACGCCAGCGCCTCCACCTCCTGCATCGCGCGCTCCGGCTCGATGACGGAGAAGTCGGTGCCGAAGAGGAACTTGTCCTGCCCGAAGGTGTTCGCGAAGTGCACGACGCTCGCGGGCCAGTGCTTGGGCGCGTAGGCGTCCCCGGCCATGAACACGTTCGGGTGCTTGAAGGCGACGGCGACCATCTCGTCGTGCCAGGGCCAGCCGAGGTGGATGCCGATGATGTTCAGCTCGGGGAAGTCGAGCGCGACGCGGTCCAGCGCGATCGGCCGCCCGACGGAGGGCAGGCGCCTGTCCTTCGAGTAGAGGAGGCAGTGCCCGACCTGCAGCATGACCGGGATGCCCAGCTCGGCGCAGCGCGCGTAGTAGGGATAGAAGATCGCCGCGTCGGGCGCGGCTTCGAACCAGTGCGGGTAGAGATGCGCGCCGACGAAGCCGTATTCGTGCACGGCGCGGTCGAGCTCCTTCAGGCCCGCGATGCCGCGCGTCGGGTCGATGCCCGCGAGGCCCGAGAAGCGGCCGGGATGGGCGGCGCAGATGTCGCGCACCCACTCGTAGGGCATCTCGGTCGAGCCGCGGATCCTGCGGTCGCCGCAGCGCGCGGCGACGAGCAGCGTGCGCTCGATGCCCGCGCGGTCCTTCTTCGCGAGGTAGTCCTCGATCGTGACGCCGCGGCGCTGGCCCGGGTCGTAGCCGACCTTGTCGCGGAACCCGTCGTCGACCGGGATCCGGCCCTCGGCATAGGCCTCGGGCGTGTGGACATTGGCGACGATGTCGATGGCCCCGTAGCCGAGGCGGGTGCGCGAAGCGTCGAAATCGTGTTGCGCCACGTCTGGTGCCTCCGGGGCGAGTCGATGCGGGCTGCGATCAAGGCGGAAGCAGCCCGCCATGGCAAGGCCCAAACCCCCTTCCCCGCCGCGCCGATCTGGACGACCCTCCGCGCCTGCAATCCGCGAGGACCAGGACGTGCCGATCCAGATCCCCACCGAGGACGACCACCGCGACCTGCGCGACGCCGTGCGCGCGCTCTGCTCGCGCTTCGACGGCGCGTACTGGCGCCGCGTCGACGAGGCGCGCGGCTATCCCGAGGAGTTCGTCGCCGCGCTGACGGGCGCAGGCTGGCTGGCGGCGCTCGTGCCCGAGGAACATGGCGGCGCCGGGCTCGGGCTGACCGAGGCCTCGATCGTCATGGAGGAGATCAACCGCTCGGGTGGAAACTCGGGCGCGGTCCACGGCCAGATGTACAACATGTCGACGCTGCTGCGCGCCGGCTCGCCCGAGCAGAAAGCCCGCTACCTGCCGCGCATCGCCTCGGGCGAGTTGCGCCTCCAGTCGATGGCGGTCACCGAGCCGACCACGGGCACCGACACGACGAAGCTGCGCACGACCGCGACGCGCCGAGGCGACCGCTGGGTGCTCGACGGGCAGAAGGTCTGGACCTCGCGCCTGCAGCACTCCGACCTGATGATCGTGCTGGCGCGCACGACGCCGATCGAGAAGGTGCGCAGGAAGTCGGATGGGCTGTCGGTCTTCCTCGTCGACGTGCGCGAGGCGCTGGCCGGCGGCATGGCCGTGCGGCCGATCCGCAACATGGTCAACCACGAGACGAACGAGGTCTTCTTCGACGGCGTGGAGATACCCGGCGACGCGCTGGTCGGCGAGGTCGACCGCGGCTTCCGCATCATCCTCGAGGGGCTGAACGCGGAGCGCGTGCTGATCGCCGCGGAATGCGTCGGCGACGCCTACTGGTTCGTCGACCGCGCCCGCGCCTATGCCGGCGAGCGCGTGGTCTTCGACCGGCCGATCGGCCAGAACCAGGGCATCCAGTTCCCGATCGCGCGCGCCTATGTCAACGCGCGCGCCGCCGACGCGATGCGCTACCAGGCCGCCGCGCTGCACGATGCCGGCAAGCCCTACGGCGCCGAGGCCAACATGGCCAAGCTGCTCTGCGCCGACGCGTCCTGGGAGGCGGCGAATGCCTGCCTGCAGACGCATGGCGGCTTCGGCTTCGCCGCCGAGTACGACATCGAGCGCAAGTTCAGGGAGACCCGGCTCTACCAGGTCGCCCCGATCTCGACGAACCTCATCCTCGCCTATGTCGGCGAGCATGTCCTCGGCATGCCGCGCTCCTACTGAGCGCGGCGCGCGGGCTCAGGACGCCAGCGCCCTGGCGGGATCCTCGAAGCGCTCGCCGAGCGCAGCGGCGACCGCCGCGTGGGTCACCTTGCCGGCATGCACGTTGAGGCCGTTGCGCAGGTGCGGGTCCTCCGCGAGCGCCCGCCCGACGCCCTTGTCCGCAAGGGCCAGGACATAGGGCAGCGTCGCGTTGTTGAGCGCGACCGCCGAGGTGCGCGGCACGCCGCCCGGCATGTTCGTCACGCAGTAGTGGATGACGCCGTCGACGACGTAGGTCGGCTCGTCATGCGTCGTCGGGCGCGAGGTCTCGAAGCAGCCGCCCTGGTCGATGGCGACGTCGACGACGACCGAGCCCGGCTTCATCCGGCGGATGAGGTCGGCGCCGACGAGCTTGGGGGCGGCGGCGCCGGGGATCAGCACGCCGCCGACCACGAGGTCCGCGGCGGCGACATGCTGCTCGACCGCGTCGCGCGTCGAGAAGACCGTGTTGAGCGGCCGGTCGAACTGCGTCCAGAGCCTGCGCAGGACGTCGACGCTGCGGTCGAGCACCCAGACGTCGGCGCCCATGCCAAGCGCGATGTGGATCGCATGCGTGCCGACCACGCCGCCGCCGAGCACGACGACCTTCGCGGGATCGACGCCAGGCACGCCGCCGAGCAGCATGCCGAGGCCGCCATGCGCCTTCTCGAGGAAATAGGCGCCGACCTGGATCGCCATGCGTCCCGCGACCTCGGACATCGGAGCCAGCAGCGGCAGGCCTCCGGATGGCGAGGTCACCGTCTCGTAGGCGATGCAGGTCGCGCCGCTGCGCATGAGGTCATGGGCCTGAGCGGGATCGGGCGCGAGGTGCAGGTAGGTGAACAGCACCTGCCCGCGGCGCAGCATGGCGCGCTCCGGCGCGAGCGGTTCCTTGACCTTCACGATCATCTCCGCGTCGCGGAAGACCGAGGCGGCATCGGGCGCGATGCGCGCGCCCGCGGCCTCGTAGTGCGCGTCCGTCATCCCGATGCCGGCGCCGGCGCCGCGCTCGACCACCACCTGGTGCCCGTGGGCCACCACCTCGCGCACGTTGGTGGGCGTCAGCCCCACCCGGTACTCGCGGACCTTGATCTCCTTGGGGACGCCGATGAGCATGGGACCTCCTTGGGATGGCAGGGAGCGCCATCCTAGACGTCCATCATGCGGGGTTCACATGACCAAAGCGTTGCGGGGCGCCATCTACCCGGACCTCGAGGGACGCCGGGTCCTCGTCACCGGGGGCGGCTCGGGCATCGGCGCCGCGATCGTGCGCGCCTTCGCGCGGCAGCGCGCGCATGTCGGCTTCATCGACGTGAAGCGCGCGGAGTCCGAGGCCCTCGTGGCCGAGTTGCGCGCGGGCGGCGCCACCGCCTCCTTCGCCGAGGCGGACATCACCGACATCGCGGCCCTGCGCGCGGCGATCGCGGCGCTGCGCGTGGAGCTCGGCGCCTTCGCCGTGCTGGTCAACAACGCGGCGCATGACGAGCGCCACCGGACCGAGGACGTGACCCCTGAATACTGGGACCAGAGGATCGCGGTGAACCTGAAGCACCAGTTCTTCGCGGCCCAGGCGGTGCTGCCGGACATGAAGGAGGCTCGTGGGGGGTCGATCGTCAATTTCGGCTCGACGTCCTGGATGGCCGGCCAGGGGGGGATGGCGGCCTACACCGCCGCCAAGTCCGCGGTGCTGGGCCTGACCCGCTCGCTCGCCCGCGACTACGGGCCGCACGGCATCCGCGTGAACGCCATCGCCCCGGGCTGGATCATGACCGAGCGGCAGGTCGCGCTCTGGCTGACGCCCGAGGGCGAGGCCGAGCTGATGCGGCGCCAGTGCCTGAAGCGCAAGCTGGTCCCCGACGAGGTCGCGCGCTTCACGGTGTTCCTCGCCTCCGAGGAGGCATCCGCCTGCACGGCCCAGCACTACGTGGTCGACGGGGGCTGGACCTGAGCGCCGCTCGGGTCTGGCGGGCCCGCCCGGGCGGATCTATCCTGCCGGCATCGCGCGGCCGGGCCCTCCCGGCGCGCGCCTCATTCAGGCCCCGAGGGGAAGCGCCATGACCGTCAAGCCGAACTCGCTCGAAGAACTCTGGATGCCGTTCACGGCGAACAAGCACTTCAAGCAGGAGCCCCGGCTCTTCACCGAGGCGAAGGGCGTCTACCTGACCAACCATCGCGGCGAGACGCTGATCGATGGCTGCTCGGGCCTCTACTGCATCCCCGCCGGGCATGGCAGGCGCGAGATCGCCGACGCGGTGCACAAGCAGATCCTCGAGCTCGACTACTCCCCGCCCTTCCAGTTCGGCCACCCGCTCCAGTTCGAGGTCGCGCGCCGCATCGCCGCGATGACGCCAGGCGACCTCGACTACGTGTTCTTCGCCAACTCGGGCTCCGAGGCGGTCGACAGCGCGATGAAGATGGCGCTGCAGTACCACCGCGCGAAGGGCCAGCCGCAGCGCGTGCGCTTCGTCTGCCGCGAGAAGGCCTATCACGGCGTCAATTTCGGCGGCACCTCGCTCTCCGGCATGGTGCGCAACCGCGAGACCTTCGGCCCGCTGCTCGCGGGCATCAGCCACATGCGCCATACGCGCCCGCCCGAGCACAAGTTCGTGATGGGCCAGGCGGAGACCGGCGCCGACCTCGCCGACGACCTGCAGCGCCATGTCGAGCTCTATGGCGGCGACACGATCGCCGCGGTCTTCATCGAGCCGATCGCGGGCTCGATCGGCATCCTGCCGCCGCCCAAGGGCTACCTGCAGCGCATCCGCCAGATCTGCGACCAGCACGGCATCCTGATGATCTACGACGAGGTCATCACCGGCTTCGGGCGGCTCGGCGAGAACTTCGCCTGCCAGGCCTTCGGGGTGAACCCCGACATCATGACCCTCGCCAAGGCGATCACCAACGGCGTGGTGCCGATGGGCGCGGTGGTCGCGAACGAGAAGGTCTACAAGGCCGTCACCGAGGCCGGCCCCGCGAAGGGCATCGAGTTCTTCCACGGCTACACCTGGTCGGGGAACCCGGTCGCCTGCGCGGCGTCGCTCGCGGCGCTCGACATCTACGAGAAGGAAGGCCTGTTCGAGCGCGCGAAGAAGCTCTCGACCTACTTCCTCGAGCAGATCGCGGGCTTCCGCGAGTTCGGCATCGTCACCGACACCCGCGGCATCGGCCTGCTCGGCGCGATCGACTTCGAGCCGGTCGACGGCAAGCCGGGCCTGCGCGGCTACGAGATGCTGCAGGACCTCTTCAACAACGGCCTGCTCGCGCGCATCACCTACGACACGCTCATCCTCGCGCCGCAGTTCATCGCCGAGGAGAAGCACATCGACGAGATGTGCGACAAGGCGCGCGCCGCGATCCGCCGGTCGATGAACCGGCCGCAGCTGCGCGCGGTCGGCTGACGACGGGGCACGCGGGGGCCGGCGCGGCGCGCCGGCCCCTCCCCCGACGGCCCCGCCATGGCCTATCCCAAGTCCGTCCGGATCTGCGACGTCGGCACGCGCGACGGGTTCCAGATCGAGCACGACTTCATCCCGACGCGCGACAAGATCGCGACCATCGACGCCATCGTCGCCGCGGGCGTGCGCAAGCTCGAGGTGACGTCCTTCGTCAGCCCGCGCGCCGTGCCGCAGATGGCCGACGCGGCCGAGGTGCTCGCCGGCATCGACAAGCGCCCCGGCGCCGAGTTCGTCGCCCTCGTGCCGAACCTGCGCGGCGCGGAGAACGCGGCCAAGGCGGGCGCGCGCAGCATCCTCCTCTTCGTGTCCGCGTCGGAGACGCACAACTCCACCAACGTGAACCGGCCGATCGCGGCGTCGCTGGACGGCTTCCGCGAGATCATGGCGCTCGCGGCGCGCCACGGCATGGCCGTGCATGGCGCGATCTCGACCTCCTTCGGCTGCCCGTTCGAGGGCGACGTGCCGCCGCGCCAGGTCGCGTCGATCGCGCGGCAGATGCGCGAGATGGGCATCCGCCACGTCGCGCTCGGCGACACGACGGGCATGGCGACGCCGCCGCTCGTGCGCGCCGCGGTCGAGGCCGTGCGCGCCGCCTGCCCCGACCTCGCGGTCGCGCTGCATTTCCACAACACCCGCGCGCTCGGACTGGTCAACGTGATGGCGGGCCTCGAGCTCGGCATCACCGAGTACGAGGGCAGCATCGGTGGCCTCGGCGGCTGCCCCTTCGCGCCGGGCGCCACCGGCAACGTGTGCACCGAGGACATGGTTAACCTGATGCAAGAGCTCGGCATCGAGACCGGCATCGACCTCGAGGCGCTCTGCGCCGTGGCGCGCAGGGTCGAGGCGATGCTCGCCCGGCAGCTCCCCGGCCAGGTCATGAAGGCAGGCCCGCGGAGCAGGCTCTCCGGCGTCGACTGCGCCGTCCGCGCCATCGGCTGAAATCGCACGGTCGGCGGGCAGCCTGCCACGCGAAAGGGCGGAATCCGGCCCCGTTTGCACGCCAGGGCGCCACCGCCCCCGTTGAGGCCGGCCATCGCCTGCGTTAGCGTCGGGATGCAACCGCGGCCTTCGGCGCGGAAATGCCGGCGGCCATAACGCCTCGCACCAGGGAAGGTGACCATGTCGACCAGGAAGACTCGCACGTCCGCCGAGGAGACCGCGCTCGCCGCGCGGCGCTTCGGACGCCGCCTCATGCTCAAGGGCAGCCTCTACGGCACGGCGCTGGCGCTCAGCCCCGCGATCGTCAGCGACGCGCTCTCGAGCTCCGGCACCCTCAGCCTGCTGAACTGGGACGACGAGCTCCCGGATCCCGTGATCCCGGACTTCGAGAAGAAGACCGGCATCAAGGTCACGATGACCCCGTTCTCGCAGAACGAGGAGCAGATCAACAAGCTGCAGGCGACCCGCGGCGCGGGCTTCGACCTCTGCCAGCCGACGCATGACCGCGCGCAGCAATTCGAGGAGATCGACGTCCTCCAGCCCTTCGACGAGAAGCAGCTCGCCCTCGACGGCCTGCTGCCGTCGATGATCAAGACCTCGCAGACCAGCTGGACCTGGAAGGGCCGCCTCTACCACGTGCCGCATTGCTGGGGCACCGAGGCGATCAGCTGGCGCAACGACCTGACCAAGCTCTCCTACGCCAACCTGTCCTACGGCACGCTGTGGAACGACGAGTACCGCGGCAAGGTGCAGGGTCGCCCGCACTCGCTCCTGCTCGGCATCGGCCTCTGGATGGACGCCAACGGCAAGCTGCCGTCCAACCGGATGCTCGACGCCTACAAGGACGAGGCGACGATGAAGAGGATCTACGACGTGCTCCTGCGCGAGGCCATCGCGCGCAAGCCGTGGATCAAGCAGTTCTGGGATTCGGCCGACAACACGAAGTCCGGCTTCATGTCGAACGGCGTCGTGATCGGCCAGACCTGGGACGGCCCGCCGATCAGCCTGAAGAAGACCGGCGCGCCGGTCACCTTCATGGCCCCGAAGGAGGGCGCCATCAGCTGGCTCGACGGCTGGTCGCTGACGAAGGCGGCGCGCAACGTCCCGCAGGCCTACGAGTTCCTCAAGTACTGCCACTCCGCCGAGGGCTCGGCGAAGGTGGCCGAGGGCTCGGGCTACAACCCGGTCGCGAAGGGCGCCGATGGCCTGCTCTCCGAGAAGGCCCGCGGGATCTTCAAGGAAGCCTATCCGGAGGACGCGGTCGACCGCCTCTGGCCGCGCCCGGTCGAGCCGTCCTGGTTCGCCGAGCTGCGCACCCAGTACGCCGAGAAGTTCAAGGCGGCGTGACGTCCAGGGAGCCCCTTCCGCGCCCGCGGAAGGGGCCTCCCCCCAGCCTCTTTCCAGCGTGACCGCATGAGCGCCGACGTCGAACTCGACCGGGTGACGATACGCTTCGGGTCCTTCACGGCCGTCGAGGATGCGTCCCTGAAGATCGCCGGAGGCGAGTTCTTCAGCCTCCTCGGGCCCTCGGGCTGCGGCAAGACCACCCTCCTGCGCACGATCTCCGGCTTCCTCGATCCCTCCGAGGGCAGCGTGCGCATCGGTGGCGAGGACATGCGCGGCATCGAGCCCAACCGGCGCCCGACCGCGCTCATCTTCCAGAACCTCGCCCTCTTCCCGCTGATGACCGTCGCCGACAACATCGGCTACGGGCTCAGGGTGCGCGGCGTGCCGCGCGCCCAGCGCATGGCGCGCGCCGCCGAGCTCCTGTCGCTCGTGGCGCTGCCCGACCAGGGGCACAAGCGCGTGAGCGAGCTTTCCGGCGGCCAGAAGCAGCGCGTCGCGATCGCGCGCGCCCTCGCCGTGGAGCCGAAGGTGCTGCTCCTCGACGAGCCGCTCTCCGCGCTCGACCTCAAGCTGCGCCAGCACATGCGCAACGAGCTGCGCGCGATCCAGAAGCGCGTCGGCATCACCTTCATCTACATCACGCACGACCAGGGCGAGGCCCTGACCATGTCGGACCGCATCGCCGTGATGAACCATGGCGTGATCGAGCAGGTCGGCACGGGGCGAGAGATCTACGCCGAGCCGCGCACGCCCTTCGTGGCCTCCTTCGTCGGCGAGAACAACGGCATCGAGGGCAGGGTCTCGCAGGTCGTCGGCGCGCGAGCGGCCATCGACACGCCCCTGGGCCGCCTCGTCGGCCGGCGCGGCGAAGGCGCGGAGGCAGGCGCCGCCGGCACGATCTTCGTGCGGCCCGAGAGCCTGCGCGTCGTGGCGCCCGGCGGCACCGCGGCGCTCGAGGCGGAGATCGCCTCGACCGCCTTCGAGGGCAGCACCACGCATGTCTTCCTGCGCGCATCGAATGGCCAGAAGCTCACGATGACGGTCGACATGCGCGACGCGGCGGCCCTGCCCGCGCCTGGCGCGACGCTGCGCCTGTCCTGCGACGAGGCCGACGCGATCGTGCTCGGCACCGGCGGCGCGACGGCATGAGCAACCCGCTCACCGCGGCGATCCTCTTCTCGGCGCCTCTCGCCGTCGCGCTCGCCTTCTGGCTGCTGGCGCTGCGCGACCGGCGCCTCGCGGGCGACCCCGCGTCCCTCGGCTTCTTCCGGCGCAACGGCCCGGTGGTGGGCGCCTTCCTCCTCGCGGCGACGGCGTTCTGGATCCTGTTCATGATCGTCTGGCCGATGCTCTACATGGTGGACTACTCGTTCCACCGGAAGCTGCCGCCGACGCGGCGCGGCGGGCCGGACGACGTCTACACGCTCGAGAACTACTGGTACTTCGTCTACGGCAGCACGCGCGTCTTCACGAACTACAACTGGGTGCACATCAACGCGTTCTGGCAGACGATCGCTGTCAGCGTCGTCATCACCGTCGCCAACTTCGCGATCTGCTACCCGCTCGCCTACTACATGGCGCAGGTCGCGAAGCCCGGGCGCCTGCGGGTGCTGCTGCTGCTGCTGATCGTGCCCTACTGGGTCAACGAGATCCTGCGCGCCTTCGCGTTCATGGTCCTGTTCGGGACTGGCGGGACGATCAACAAGCTCCTTCTGGCCATGGGCGCGATCTCGGCGCCGATCGACTTCATCGGCCAGAACGTGGCCCTCTACTCGGGGCTCACCTACGCCTACCTCCTGCTGATGGTCTTCCCGCTCTACAACGCGATCGAGAGCCTGGACCACAACCAGATCGAGGCGGCGCGCGACCTCGGCGCGCCGTGGTGGCACATCCACCTGCACGTGGTGATGCCCTTCGCCAAGCCCGGCATCGCATCGGGCTGCACGCTCGTCTTCATGCTGTCCGCGGGGGCCCTCGCGGCGCCCCTCGTGCTCGGCGGGCCGAAGACGCTGTGGTTCACGCCGATCGTCTACGACCGCTTCTACCAGGCCTTCAACTGGCAGCAGGGCTCGGCCTACGCGATCATCCTGCTCCTCACCTGCGTCGCCTTCGTGATGGCCGTGATGCGGCTGTTCAAGGTCAGCCTGTCGGAGATCACGCGATGACCTCGCGCTCCGTGCACCGGGCGATGATCGGCTTCTACATCGTCCTGTTCTTCGCCTTCCTCTTCGGGCCGCTCGTGGTGATGGGCATCACCGCGTTCAACACGCCCACCTACCCGCAGGTCTGGCCCTTCGAGGGGTTCACGCTGCGCTGGTTCGGGGCGCTGCTGGCCGACCGCACGCTCATGGAGGGCTTCCGCAACAGCCTGCTGATCGGCACGCTGGTCGTCTGCCTCGCCGTGCCGCTCGGGCTCGCCGCCGCGATCGTCATGACGCAGGTCCACGCGCGCGCGCGGTCGCTCTACTACCTGGTGGTGGTGTCGCCGGTGCTGACGCCCGGCGTCATCCTAGGCATATCGACGGTCATCTTCTGGAGCGACGTCACGCGCTGGACCGGCGCCCAGGGCCTCTACAACGGCATCTTCCTGGCGACGCTCGGCCAGTCCACGTTCATCTCCGCCTACTGCATGCTGATCTTCATGTCGCGGCTGCAGCGCTTCGACCGCGCGCAGGAGGAGGCGGCGCTCGACCTCGGCGCCTCGCGCACGCAGGTCTTCTTCCACGTCCTGCTGCCGTTCCTGAAGCCCGCGCTCCTCTCGGCCGCGGTGCTGGCCTTCCTGTCGAGCTTCGAGAACTACAACACCACGACCTTCGCGATCCTGGCGGACAAGACGCTGACGACCGCGCTGGCGGGCCGCGTGCGCCAGGGGACCACGCCGGCGATCAGCGCCCTCGCGGTGCTGATCATCGGCGTCACCCTTGCCGGCGCCCTGCTCTACGAACTCCTGCGCCGGCGCGAGCAGGCGCGCGACGACGCGCGCGCCCTCGCGGCAGCGGCCGCGGAGCGCGCCGGGGCCTGACCGGGCCTCAGGCGACCTCGGCCAGGTGCCGGTCGGTCGCGCAGTAGCGGCGCACCGCCAGCGCCCAGTTCTCGCCCTTGCCGAAGCGCCCCTCGGCGGCCCGGTCCAGGATGCCGCGCCGCACGAGGCCGTCGACCGTGCAGGTCATCGCCGAGCGGCTGGGGTAGTGGCCGAGGCGGCGAAGATGGCCGCGCAGTTCCTCGAACTCCCTCGGTTCCTCGGCGACCGCGGCGATGACGACGCGCTGCCAGGCGCCAACCGTGAAATCCAGCATTCCGCTCTCCCTCGGGGTCCAGGCCGGCACCCGAATGCACCGCCCGCCTCCATTTCGAGGGATCACCCTGAAGAGACGAAATTACTTGAAAGTTTATACGTCTTGTTTTCTTCGGCGCAGTTCATGCGGCACGGGAGGAAGGGAAATTTCGACCATTCATATCAATGAGATACATGCCGTTCCTGACGCAGGAAATATTTTCATGCCGGGCGCGTGCGGGCGACGACGGGCCAGCGCGGATGGCTGGCCAGGCCCGCGGCAAGGCTTCGTTAACCGGCCGGGTCGGTCAGGCGAGCAGGAACCCGGCCACGAGCCGCTCGAATTCGGCCTGGAAGCAGTGGTTGTAGAAATGCCCGCCCGTGGGCATCAGCGACAGCCGCGCGCCGGGGATCCGGCGGGCGAGTTCCTCGCTGTAGTAGGACGGGGTGACGGCGTCGTCGCGCGCCGCGCTCACCAGGGTCCGGTGCCCGATGCGCTCGATCTCCCCCGAACGATCGAAGGCGAGGATGGCGGCGATGCGGGCGAGGACGATGCGGTCCTCGGTCGGCGGCACGGGCGAGGCGGCCTGCGCCGCCTCCAGCTCGTCGGCGTGGCGGGAGAGCCACCACGGCGGATAGAGGACGAGGTTGCCGAGCTGGCCGTAGTAGCCGCGGCCGAGGCGCTCCATCCCCTGCGCGCGCGTGGCGAAGAGCCGGCGGAAATAGCCGTCGGCGCGTGTCCAGGTGGCGCTGAGGACGAGCCTGTCGATGCGGTCCGGGGCGTCGAGGGCGATGGTCTGCCCGATGGCGCCACCCGTCGAATGCCCCACGAGATGGGCGCGCGCGATGCCGAGCGAGTCCATCAGTTGAAGCACGTCGCCGGCCATCTGGCCGACCGAGTAGGCGGTGTCGGAGGGACCGCTGCGACCGCAGCCGCGATGGTCGTGCAGCACCACGGTGAAGTCGCGCGCGAGCGCGGGCACGTGGCGCTGCCAGAACGTGGCGACGCCGCCGAGCCCGGGGACGAGGAGCAGCGGCGGCCCGGAGCCATGGACCTCGTAGTGGAGCCCCGCGCCGTCGCGCAGCCTCAGGAGCGGCACGAGGGGTCAGCGCCCCGTCGAGGAGGCCGGCTCCTGGCGGCTCGACGCCCCGTCGAGGCCGGCGAAGACGGTGCGCCGCTCGATCTCGGCGACGTTGTCCGGGCGCGCGAAGGGCTCGGGCGTGGGCTCTCCGGGGCTGCGCGGGCGGCCGATGCCGGCGAAGAAGTTCTCGAGGCCCGGCGGCGACAGCACCCAGAGCATCTTCATCTCCGTCGTGCCCTCGTTGACGAACTTGTGCTTGCGCCACGGGCCCAGGTAGATCGTCGTGCCGGGACGGATGGGATGCGGCACGCCGTCGACATAGGCGGTGCCCTCGCCCTGGACGAAATGCAGCAGTTCCTCGTTCTGGTCGTGCCAGTGCTCGCGGATGTAGCAGCCCGGCGCGATGGTCTGGATCCCCATCGAGAGCGTGCGCGAGCCGGTCATCTCCGGCGTGATGTGGACGTCGCTGTAGCCGTTCGCGGGCACCGGCTGCCAGTAGCTGCGCGCCTCGCCGGGCTGCACGACCACCGCCTCGCCGCGCTTCGTCGCACCATCGTCCATCGCCATGCTCCCTCGTGAGAATGCGGCCGCAGCTTAGCGCGGCTTGACGCGCCGCTTCCATACGCCGCTAATCGACGCATGACCGACCCAGCGGACCTCCCGGCCGTCGACCTGCTCGCGGCCTTCGCCGCGCGGCGCCTGTCGCCGGTGGAGGCGCTCGACGCCGTCCTGGCCAGGATCGAGCGCGCCGAGCCTTCGCTCTGCGCCCTCTACGCCCTGGACCCCGACGGCGCCCGCGCCGCGGCGCGCGAGAGCGAGGCGCGCTGGCTGCGCGGGGAGGCGCGCGGCCTCGAGGGCGTTCCGGCGACGATCAAGGAGAACATCGCGACCAAGGGCGTCCCCGTCCCGCTTGGCACGGCGGCGCGCGACCTCGTGCCCGCGCCCGCGGACGCGCCACCCGCGGCGCGGCTGCGCGAGGCCGGCGCGGTGATCGTCGCCAAGACCACGATGCCGGACTACGGGATGCTCTCATCCGGCCTGTCCAGCTTCCACCGGCCGGCGCGCAATCCCTGGAACCCGGCGCTCAATCCCGGCGGCAGCTCCGCCGGCGCCGGCGCGGCCGCCGCGGCAGGCTACGGGCCCCTGCATGTCGGCACGGACATCGGCGGCTCCATCCGCCTGCCAGCGGCCTGGTGCGGCGTGGCGGGGCTGAAGCCGAGCCTGGGCCGCGTCCCCATCGACCCGCCCTATTACGGCCGTGTCGCCGGCCCGATGACGCGCGAGGTGCGCGACGCGGCGCTGATGATGCGCGAGTTGTCGCGCCCGGACTGGCGCGACACGATGAGCCTGCCGCCGCAGGACATCGACTGGATGGACCTCGAGCACGATGTCCGCGGCCTCAGGGTCGGGCTGTGGCTCGACGCCGGCTTCGGCCTGCCCGTCGAGCCGGAGATCCGCGCCGCGGTGTCCGACGCCGCGCGGCGCTTCGCCGACGCGGGCGCGCATGTCGAGCCGATGGAGAGCTTCGTCACGCGCCGGATGCTCGACGGCCTCGACGCGTTCTGGCGGTTGCGCAGCTGGACGGACATCTCCGCGCTGCCCGCGGCGCGGCGCGAGAAGGTGCTGCCCTACATCCTGCGCTGGGCGGAGGGCGGCGCCGACCTGTCCGGGGAGGACGCCTACCACGGCATGAGCCAGATGATGGCGATGCGCGACGCCGCGGTGCGGGCTTGCCAGCCCTACGACCTCGTGCTGTCGCCGGTGGCGCCCTGCGTGCAGTTCCCGGCCGAGTTCGCCGGCCCCACCGACGACCCGGCACGACCGCTCGAGCACATCGGCTTCACCGTCGCCTTCAACATGTCCGAGCAGCCGGCGATCTCCGTCAACGCGGGCTGGACCCGCGACGGCATGCCGATCGGCCTGCAGCTTGCCGGCCGCCGCTTCGACGACCTGGGCGTCCTGCGCGCCGCGCGCGCATGGGAGGCGATGCGCGGCGCGCAGCGCCCCTGGCCGAGGATCGATTGAACCTTGCAAGCCAGCGCGGCGGGGATTAACCCCCCGCGCGCGGACGCCATGTCCGCGACGCCGAGGAGAAACACGACATGCGCCTGCGCTCCGCCCCCGCCGCCATCGCCCTCGCGGCCTCGGCCTTCCTCGCGCTCGCGGCACCGCGCCCCGCCATGGCGGGGAATCCCCTCGACGACGCGGCCGCCTGCGCCGGCTCCCTGATCGGCAACGCCACGGTGGATCTCTCGCAGGGCCGCGACGATCGCTTCGACGAGGGCGTCGACCTCGCCTATGCCGGCTACCTGACGCACATCTTCGCGGCGAAGGGCAGCTACAAGCAGGCCGACGTCGAACTCGCCGACAAGATCCTCGCCGTCAACACCGATCGCGTCATCGAGGCCGCGAATTCCAACGCCTTCGATACCGATGTCTACGAGCAGATCGTGGCCTGCTCGCAGTTCCTCGCGCTCCAGGTCATGCGCAACCCCGGGATCTACGCGGACAACTCCAAGCGCATCGCCGCGCTCTCGGCCGACAACAAGAACCGCATCCGCAGGCTCGTGAAGGCCGGCCGCCGCTGAGGCGCCGCGCTCAGCGCGCCCTCACGACCTCGAGCAGGTCGGCGAGCAGGCTGTCGCGCGCCCCGGGCGCGGCGCCCGTCGATGCGGCGAACACCGAGCCGTCGCCCCATTGCTGGGTGCGGCGGCGCAGCGGGCCCAGGAAGATCCCGTGCGCGGCCTCGTCGTAGAAGCGCACGCGGATCTCGGCGCCCGCCGCGCGCTGTCGCTCGATCCAGGCCATCGGCGCCTCGCCGAACCCGCCCGTCCTGGCGTTGCAGCGCGCGGCGCTGCCCGGCGGCGCTTCCGCGACGGGCGTGGTGAGGGCGCAGGGCACGCGCCGCTCCCAGCGCCAGGTCCCGGGGTTCGGCGCGCCATAGTCGTCGAGCCGGCCGAACACCGCCTCCAGCGGCACCTGCAGCCGATCGGGCAGGCCCAGCCCGGCCCCGGCCATGCCCTCGGCGATGGCGCCGCGCAGCTGCGTGCGCGGCATCGCGGCGGCGAGGTTCACCACGACGTCGGCGCCGTTGGACAGGCCATAGGCGAAGACGCGCCCGGGATCGATCCGGTCCTGCGCGGCGCCCCACGCGACCGCGCCGCGCGCCACGCGGAAGATCATCCGCTGGCGCGCCTCGTAGGTCACCTCGCGCACCCAGAAGGACGACGGCCTGTCGAAGCCGTTCGTCGCGTAGGCATCGAAGCCCAGCACGGCGACGCCCTGCGCGTGGAAAGCCGCCATCGCGGCGAGGCTGTCGCTCGCGCCGCCGCCGCCATGCACGAACACGACAAGCGGGAACGGCCCCGCGCCTGGCGGCAGCCTCAGGTCCACGCTGCGGTGGCGCGGATCGAACTCGGCGAGCCTCCCGGCGACGCTGTGCGTGCCCGGCCTCAGCTGGACGAGGCGCGGCGCATCGTCGGTCGCGGCGACCGGCGTCGCCTCGCCCGCGCAGCCTGCCGCGAGCGCGAGCGCGAGGAGCGCGGCGAACGCGTGGCCGGCGGCAGGTCGCGCCATCAGCTGCGCCAGGGCAGGACGCGGCCGGTGACGACGACGTGCTGGCCCTGCGAGACGCGCGCCGACCACGCCTGCGCGATCACGATGCCGTCGACGCCCGCGCGCACCGGCCAGGGCTCCATGTCGATGCGCTCGAAGTCGTGGATCCAGCCGACCACGTCCCCGGACCTCACCTCGCTGCCGCAGGCCAGCGCCTCCTCGTAGAGGCCGCCGAAGGGCGCCACGGAGAAGCAGGCGCGGTCGACCATCGCGACCTTGCGCTGCGTGCCGTCGCGATGGTGGTCGATCTTCTCGATGCGGCCGGAGAGCTGTCCATGGCGTATCGCGGCGGCGAGCACGCCCTGGCGGCCCCAGCGCACGCCATTCGCCTGCACCGCCTCGCCCCAGCCGAGCTCCGTGCCCACGGTGATCTTGCCCAGGCGCTCCGCCTCGGAGGGCAGCAGGCCCGGCGTCTCGTTCTGGTAGCTCATCACCAGTGGCGTGCCGAACCAGCGCGCGGTCTCCTCGATGTCCCGCGCCTGGGCGGGGTCCTCGACCTCGTGGAAGCTCGCGACCTGCGCGAAGCGCGTGCCGCCGCCCGAATGCAGGTCGATGACGACATGGACATGCGGCCAGATCGCCTCGCGCACGAACGCCGCGATGCGGTGCGTGATGCCGGCGAGCCCCGGCGTCCTGCCGGCGCCCTCGATGAAGGCACGGTTGAGGTTCACCCCGTCGTCGGCGCGCGATTCGCGCGTGCCGGCGCGGAATGCCGGCGGGTTCAGCACGGGCACGAGGATGATGCGCCCCTCGACGTCGGCGACGTCGATCTCGCGCTGGAGCCGGTGGAGCACGACCGGCCCCTCGTACTCGTTGCCGTGGTTGGAGCCGAAGGCGACGAGGCCCCTGCCCGGCCGGGCGCGCGGGCCGACCATCACCGTGAGCGGGACGAGGTGGTCGCCCCAGATCGAGTCGTGCTCGAGCGCGACCCAGTAGTCGCGCCTGCCGCGCGTGTCGAGGTCGAGCTGGTGCGGCTTGACGATGGCGCGGTCCATGGCTCGGCCCCTCAGTTGACGCGATGCGCGCGGATGAAGTCCTCGTCGACGTCGACGCCGATGCCGGTCGCGTCCGGGATCGCGACCATGCCGTCGGCGTCGAGCCGGAAAGGCTGCGTGGTGATGCCGCGGGTGAGCGGGCTCTGGCTGACGTTGAACTCGACGAAGCGCGCGCGCGGCAGCGTCGCGACCAGCTGCAGGCTGTATCCGGTCAGCAGGTGCGTCAGCCAGGAATGCGGCACGAGGTCGATGCCCGCATCCTGCGCGAGGGCGGCCACGCGCCGCGCGACGGTGATGCCGCCGCAGCGCGACAGGTCAGGCTGCACCACGTCGACGCAGCCCTGGCGGATGAAGCGCTCGAACTCCCAGTGCGTCGCCACCTGCTCGCCCGCGGCGATCGGCACGGGGGAGTTCGCGCGCACCCACGCGTATTGCTCGAAGTCCTCGGGATGGATGAAGTCCTCGACCCAGCCGACGCCGTACCCGGCGAGCCACTCGCACATCGCAAGCGCCTCGCGCCGCGAGCGCGGCTCGCCCCAGCGCTTCCATCCCGCCGGATACCAGCCGGGGTCGACGAGCAGCGCGCGATCCGGGCCCAGGGCCTCGCGCGCGGCGGCGACGAGCTCGCGGTCGCGGCCCGGATCCTCGCCGAACACGCCCCAGCCGAACTTCACGGCGCGGAAGCCGCGCGCCACGTAGCCGAGCGCGGCCTCGCGCATCGCCTCCGGCGTCTCGCGGAACAGCGTCGACGCATAGGCCATGACGCGCTCGCGCCGCCTGCCGCCCAGAAGCGCGGCCAAGGGCATGCCTGCCGCCTGGGCGCGGATCGACCAAAGGCAGTTGTCGATCGCGGACATGCACTGCATGGCGAGGCCCCGGCGCCCGTAATAGGCGCTGCCCACGTACATGCGGTCCCAGAGCCGCTCGACCTCGAGGGGATCCTCGCCGACGAGCATCTCCGCGAGCGTGCGGAAGCCGAGGATCGACATGCCCTGCCCCGCGATCACCGCGACGGCCGCGGGCGCGAGCGTCTCGACATCGGCCCAGCCGACAAGCCCCTCGTCGGTCGCGACGCGCACGACCAGCTGCCAGTCGCCGTTGTCGCTCGCCTCCTCGGCGCCGGCGGAGGCGCCATAGCCCTGCTGGCCGCGCAGCAGGATGGGCTCGACGGCGGTGATCCTCATGGCCGCGGCGCCACCGCCATGAGGTCGGACGCCAGGCGCGTCGCCTCGCGGGTCAGCGCCGCCGCCGCCTCCGGCGCGTAGGGCGTCGCCCATTCGACCTCGTAGCCGCTCGAGCGGAAGTCCTCGGCGTTGGGGACGTAGCCGTCCCAGCCATTGGTGTAGCCGCCGAAATGGACGAACGGCGCCGCGTCGGACGCGCGGATGTCGGCGCCGATGCGCGCGAAGGGCTCGAGCGGCGCTCCGAGCAGCACCGCGTCGCCGATGCGCGTGGCGTGCAGCTCGATGTCCACCGCCCGCCGGTTGGCGCAGAAGCGTCCCCAGTGGGCGCTCATCTGCGCGCGCTTGGCGCGGAAATTGGCGGCCGCGAGCTCGGCGGGCGTGGCGACCGAGCGGTCGATGGCGCGCACGGCGGCTGTCGCTGCCTCGGACTGCGCGTCGAGTTCCTCGACGTCGCCATAGGCGCGCACCGGCAGGGCGATCCGGCGGCTCTCCACGGCGAGGACCTGCGGGGCCGAGGGCAGCTCTTCGTCCACCCAGATGCCGAGCGGCGCGCCGGACTCCACGACGTGGTCGAAGCGCTTGCGGATCCTGCGCGTCGACAGCCCGATCGCGACGCGCGCCGCGTCGAGGCCGATCTCCGTGCCCATGCGCCGCGGCGCATCGCGGTCGGCGACCAGCGCCTCGCGCGGGATCTGGTCGCCGGCGCAGCCCTGAAG
This sequence comes from Pseudomonadota bacterium, assembly GCA_041178225.1. Classification (GTDB taxonomy): domain Bacteria; phylum Pseudomonadota; class Alphaproteobacteria; order CACIAM-22H2; family CACIAM-22H2; genus CAIOSQ01. The sequence continues at coordinate 22,680 of JBEGVV010000063.1, forward strand.
GAAAAGGCAATGCCCGCCCATGGCGTGCTCGACGACCCGCTTCAGGTGGCCGGGATAGTCGGGGCTGACGAGGCGGTTCTCGTGCGCCAGCACGATCGGGTGGGTGCCGTATCCGACGATGGTGGCGACCGGCTTGCCGTCCAGCGCGTCGATCCGCACGACGCTGAGGACGGGGTCCCGGTATCCATCCCAGTTCTGGGACACGACGACGCGGCCTTCCGGCAGCGCGAGGCGGCGATTCACCGTCACCTCGCTGCGGCCGTAGCCCGAGGCGCTTCGCGCCGGGCGCAGCGCCGCGCGCGCGGCGCGCGACGCCTCGCGCAGCGCATCGAGCACCTTCGCGCGGTAGGCGGGCACGAGCTCCATGCCGGGCAGCTGCGCCTGCGTGCCGAAGCCATGCGTCGCCCAGGGCGGGCCGGAATGCGTGTGGGTGAAGGACAGCCGCACATGCTCGGGCGCGAGGCCCAGCTCGCCGGCGACGACCCCGCGCAGCTCGCGGCTCTCCTCGCTCGACATCAGCAGGAAGTCGAGGTCGACGATCGCGGCGCGCACGGCCCCCTGCTCGAGCAGCAGGATCGTCGCGAGCAGCGGCAGGTCGATCCCCTCGGCGCGGTCATGCGTGCGTGCGCCCCAGTTGACATGCGCGATGCCGATCGGCGGCGTCATGTCCGCGCGGCCGACGCCGGCCATGAAGTGGTTCATGGCGTGCTCCCTTCCTTCTTCCTCGCGCGCGCCATCCGCGCCAGGGGCAGGACGAGGTCGTCCGGCGTGGTGCAGGGCGTCGCGCCTGCCGCCGCGATGTCGGCGGAGACGTCCACCGGCAGCGACGTGTTCGAGTTCTGCGGCACCTGGTTGAGGCGCCCGCCGATGAAGACGGGGATCTCCAGCCCCGCCTCGCGCATCGCGGCGCGCAGCGCCTGCACGTAGTCGAGCGCGACGCCGTTGTAGGTCGAGAGCGCGATCGCGTCGGCCCTGCTCGCCCGCGCCCTGGCGACGAGGTTGGCCGGGTCGGCGTGCACGCCCGCGTCGACGATCCCGACGCCCACGCCGCGCAGGATCTCCTCGATCAGGATCTTCCCGTATTCGTGGACGTCGGTGCAGGCGACGACGGCGCTCAGCCCGGCGCCGGACAGGTCCGCGCGCATGGCCGGATCGAAGCCACGGATCTTCTTCTCCGCGGCGCGGGCAAGCGCCGTCATCGTCGTCGAGGGCACGTGCGGCTTGCGCCCGCGCGGCGCCGCCGCGTCCTCGACGCCCGGCCCGTAGAGCTCCTCGAGGCGCTTCGGGCCGATGCGCCGGATGGCGAGCAGGAACTCGAAGGCGTCGTCGGTCCGGATCCCGGCCTCGCGCAGGCCCGAGAGGACCCGGTCGCGGAAACGCTCGCCGCCCGCGACGATCGCGTCGGCGATCGCGTCGGTGCGCGGCAGGTCGACCATCGGCAGCCAGAGCTCGGACTGCTCGACGAGCTTGGCGCAGACGAGTTGCACGTCGATCACCTCGTCGATGTCCGGTATGCGCACGCCCTCGGTGATCGGCACGGGGTTGATCGCATGGCCCGAGGGCATCAGCCGCTGCCCCAGCGCGTCGGCGAGCAGGTAGGCGCTGAGCCCGCCGTAGTTCGACACGCGGTCCGCCTCGTAGACGACGGTGTTGCCGTAGATCATGGTGCCCGGGATGGCCTCCCGGCCCCGCGCCAGCGCGCGCTGGAACGCCAGCCGCGTCGCCGGGTCGGTGAAGGTGTTGCCGAAGCAGTGCGAGAGCCGCCCGCCCAGCAGGTCCTCGACCACGTACCGCTCGAGCAGGGCCGCGCCGAAGGTGCAGGACAGGTCCGTGAAGAGCGGGGCGAAGCCATCGTCGAGGTTGGAATGGATCAGGACCTCGACGGGCTGTGCCGCCATCAGCGCCAGCGCTTCCAGCGTCGCCTCCGTGGTCGCGACGTCGTCGTGCCACTCCGGGAGCCGGAAGGTGAAGTACTGGCCGAGATTGCCGACCGACGTCGCGCCAGCGGCGAGCGCGGCCACGGTGTTCTCCACCGCCGAGGGCATGCCGATCACGAAGTCGCCGAAATGCGGCGCCACGGGCGCCTCGGAGGTGAGCGCGACGAAGTCCTCGATGCCCTCGAGGATCATGCCCGTGCCGCGCCCGCGCTCGGCGCGGCTCGCCAGGGGATGGCCCATCGACCAGTCGAGGCAGATGCCGTAGCGGTCGACGCGCAGGCCCTGGCGGTCGAGCGCGTTCCAGATCTCGAACCAGGCGCGGCGGCTCTTCGACTTGTCGCGGAAGCCGATCTGGGCGTGCTGCATGACCACGCCCCCGGCCATGCGCCTGCGCTTGTACTCGGCCTCCGAGGGCACGTCGTGGTGGGACAGGAACCTTCCGCGCGCCACCTGCGCGACGCGCGCGAGGGCACGGGCGCGGGCGACGATCTCGCCGCAATCCGGGAGCGCGGGCTCGGGCAGGACCTCGGCGCGCGCCAGGGGACGGGCCGCCATGGGGTCAGAACCGCGAGCCGGTCGCCGGCACCGGCCCGATCCGGAACCCCTCCGGCAGCGGGTCGTCGTGGTCCAGGACGAAGTTGTGGAACCCCGTGATCCACGCGCGCCCCTCGACGCGCGGCACGACATAGGTGATGCCGCCACGCGTCTCGGCGCGGATCGGCGTGCCCGTGAAGTACGTGCCGAGGACGCCTTCGAAGCGGCGCGACTGGCCGAGCGCGATCTCGCCGCGCCCATGCAGCAGCGCCGTGCGCGCCGACGTCCCCGTGCCACAGGGGCTGCGGTCGAGCGAGCCCGGCGGGCAGAGGATCGTCTGGCGATAGTCGCCGGTCGTCGTGCGCGCCGAGGTGAACAGCACCTGGTAGCAGACGTCGATGTCCGGGCGCTCCGGATGGACCACCTTCAGCTGCTGGCCGACCGCGGCGCGGATGCGGCGCCAGGCGGAGATCAGCGCCGCGTCGTTGTGCGGGCTCAGCTCCAGGCCGATCGCGTCGGCGTCGACGAAGCAGTAGAAGTCGCCGCCATAGGCGATGTCGACGAGGATGCGGCCGATGCCCTCCACCTCCAGCGGCGCGGCACGCATCAGCTCGAAGCTCTCGACGTTGTCGAAGTAGACGGAGCGCGGCGCGCCGCCCGAGACCCGCACGTGGCAGGTGACGAGGCCGGCGGGCGTGTCGAAGCGCACCACGGTCTCCGGCTCGACGACGGGGACCATCCCGGTCGCGACGACGGTCGTCGCCGTGCCGATGATGCAATGGCCGCACATCGGGACGTACTCGTCCTGCTCCATGATCACGACCGAGAAGTCCGCGCCCGGGCTCTGCGGCGGCAGGAGCAGCACCGAGCACATCATGCCGCTGCCGCGCGGCTCGAAGTTGAGCATGCGGCGAAGCGCGTCGTCGTTGCGCCAGAGCCAGGCGCGCTTGTCGAGCAGCGTCGCGCCAGGCGGGACCGGGACGCCGCCCACGATCACGCGCGTCGGGTTGCCCTCCGTGTGGGAGTCGACGGTGTTGATGGTGCGCCGGAAGCCGATGGCCATGACGGGACTCACTCGTACCAGAGGTCGGGAAGCGTGTAGCCGTCGCGGAACGGGTCGGTGGGATCGTAGCCGTGCTGGAAGATCCCGGTGATCCACGCCTGTCCCGCGATCGTGGTCACGATGCCCGGGCGGTCGCCGACCCGCGTCTCCGACGCGATGGCGCCCTCGAATTCCGAGCCGATGATCGAGCAGTGGGTGAAGCCCTCGCCCGCGCGCAGCAACCCCTTGGCGTGCAGCACGGCCAGGCGCGCCGACGTGCCCGTGCCGCAGGGGCTGCGGTCGATGCGCCCCGGCGACACGATCACCGCGTTGCGGCTGCGCGAGCCCGCCCCCTCGAAGGGCATTGCGAACTCGGTGAACGTGATCGTGTGGATCCCGGGGTTCTCCGGATGGACGACCGGAAGCTGCTCCGCCGCGGCGTGCTTGATCCTCTGCCCGGTCGCGACCAGGTCGCGCGCCTCGTGCGGCTTGACCTCGAAGCCAAGCGACTTCGCGTCGACGACCGCGAAGAACGCGCCGCCATAGGCGACGTCCAGCCTGACCGTGCCCATGCCGGGCACCTCGACATGGGCGTCGAGATGGGTGGCGAAGGACGGCACGTTCGTGAAGCGCACGCGCAGCACCTTGCCGTCGCGGCAGGTCGCGACGACGCCCACCAGGCCACCCGGCGTCTCCAGCACGAGCCGCGTCTCCGGCTCGACCATCTTCAGCATGCCGGTCTCGAGCAGCACGGTGGTCGTGCAGATCGTGTTCGACCCGGACATCGGCGGGTAGTCGGTGGACTCCATGATGATGAACCCGGCGTCGGCCCGCGGGTCGCAGGGCGGCACGACGAGGTTCACGCACAGCGTCGGCTTGCCGCGCGGCTCGAGCAGCAGCCACTTGCGCAGGTCGTCGCCCTCGGTCTCCAGCCAGCGCTTCATCTCGAAGACGGTGCGGCCCGGCGGAGGCAGGACGCCACCCGTGATGACGTTGTTCTCCTCGCCGCCGACCTGGCAGCCGACGACCGTGACCGTGCGCGCGAAACGCATGCTCTTCTCCCCCCGACGCCGAGGCCAGCGCCACGAAGCGCTTGCAACGACGATCCACCGTGAATGATGCTCGCCCGCGATGTAAAGCGGGATCTCTCGCGAGGGGGCAAGGGGTGGGCTTCAGGCTGGACGGACGCAAGGTCGTCGTCATCGGCGGCTCGGCGGGCATGGGCCTCGCGACGGCGGAACTCGCCGCGGACCATGGCGCGGAGCTCGCGATCGCGGCGCGCAATCCCGGGCGCCTCGACGATGCGGCCCGGGCGCTGGAGGCACGCGGCGGGCGGCCGGTCTCGCGGCGCGCGCTGGCGGTCGAGGATCGCGCGGCGGTTGCCCGCTTCCTCGCCGACGAGGCGCCCTTCGACCACCTGGTCCTGCCGGGCTCGACGGTGAAGCCGCTCCTCTACTCGGAGCTCGACGACGCCAACGCCCGCGAGGCCTTCGAGAGCAAGTTCTGGGGGCCCTTCTGGGCCGCGTGGGACGCGCGCCGGCACATGCGCAAGGGCGGCTCGGTCGTGTTCTTCACGGGCGTCGCCGCGGAGCGCACGGTGAAGGGCTACGTGATCGGCGGCTGCATCAACGGCGCGCTCAACGCGGGCGTCCGCTCCCTGGCGCTGGAGTTCGCCGAGCTCGGCCTGCGCTGCAACGTGATCGCGCCGAGCCTCGTCGACACGCCACTGCTCGACGCCGTCCACGCCCACGACAAGGCCGAGAGGCTCGCGGCCATGGCGGCGCGCCTGCCGGTCGGGCGCGTCGGCACGGCGGAGGAATGCGGCATGGCGGCGATGCTGCTGATGGCCAACGGGTTCATCTCGGGCGAGGTGCTGACCGTCGATGGCGGCCATCGCGCCCTTCCCTGAAACGGCACGAGGAAAAGCCCCCATGTCCGGAAACGTCACGCGCGGAATCCTCGTCACCGGCTCGGGCAGCGGCATCGGCGAGGCGATCGCCCTCCGCCTCGCCGCGCCGGGCACCGGCATCCTGGTGCATGCGGCGCATAACCGCGCGGGCTGCGAGCGCGTGGCCGCGGCCCTGCGCGCGCGCGGGGCCGCGACCGCGATCGAGACGGGCGACCTCGCCGAGAAGGGCAAGGGCGCGGCGCTGGTGGAGGCTACCCGCGCCGCGTTCGGCCGCGTTGACGTGGTGGTCGCCAATGCCGGCTTCCCCGACCGCAAGCTGATCGGCGAGCTGACCCGCGCGGACCTCGACTACATGTACGCGGCGATGCTCGGCGGCCTGTTCGAGATGCTGACGGCCGCCGCGCCTCTGCTCGCCGGGGGCACCCATCCGCGCGTCGTGGCGATCAGCACGCATTGCGCGCACATCTTCCGCAACGACTACCCGGTCTATCCCGGCTCCGGGCCGATCAAGGCGGCGATGGAGACCATGGTCCGCGCCGCGGCCACGCAATTCGCCCCGGACGGGATCACGGTCAACGCGGTCGTGCCCGGCCTGATCCGCAAGCCCCACAACACCGAGCAGTTCCTGTCGGCCGCGGAGTGGGACGCGCTCGCCGCCAAGATCCCGATGCGGCGCATCGGCGAGCCCGACGAGGTCGCGGCTGCCGTCGCCTTCCTCGCCTCGCCGGACGCCTCGTACGTCACGGGGCAGTGCATCCACGTGAACGGCGGATTCATCTGAGATCGCGCGGCAGCACGATGCCCCTCCCGCCCCCGGCGCCTCGCCAGCCCGTCCATCTCCGCCGCATCGAGTGCCGCGGCTTCCGCCGCGACGACGGGCTCTGGGACATCGAGGGGCGGATGACAGACACGCGCGACGAGGACCTGCAGCTGCGCGCCGAGCCGCGCCTCGTGCCGGCGGGCGAGCCGCTCCACGACATGTGGGTGCGCCTGACGCTCGACGACGACATGGTCGTGCGCGCGGTCGAGGCCTCGACCGACGCCGCGCCAGCCTCGATCTGCGGCGGCGCCGTCGCGCCGATGCAGAAGCTCGTCGGCATGCGCATCGCGGCCGGCTGGACCAACGCCGTCAAGGAGCGGCTTGGCGGGCCGAGGGGCTGCACGCACCTGATGGAGCTGATGTGGCCCGTGGCGACCACGGCGTTCCAGACCATCGCGGCGAGCCGCGCCAGCGTCCTTGGCGCGCCAGGCAAGGACGGCCGCAGGCCCGCGAAGATCGACAGCTGCTGGAGCTACGCGTCCGACCGCGACATCGTCCGGCGCTTCTGGCCCGCGCACTACACCGGGCCGGGCTGAAGCGGCTCAGCCCGACGAGGGAAAGAGAATCCCCGGACCAAGCTCGTCGACCGAGCGCACGCCCAGGAGCCCGAGCGTCCGGTCGATCTCCGCGCGCAGGATCGCCAGCGCCCTCGCCACGCCGGCCTCGCCGCCGGCGGCGACGCCATAGAGCGTCGCGCGACCGAGCATCACCGCGTCCGCGCCGAGCGCGATCGCCTGGACGATCTCCGCCCCGCGCCGGAAGCCGGAATCGACGAGGATGCAGAAATCAGGCCCCGCGATGGCGCGCGCCGCGGCGACGAGCTCGATCGGGGCGATGGCGCGGTCCAGCTGCCGGCCACCATGGTTCGAGAGCACGATGCCATCGACGCCGGCCTTCACCGCGAGGCGCACGTCCTCCTCGTTCTGGATGCCCTTGACCACGAGCTTGCGCGGCCAGGCCTTGCGGATCTCCGCGACGAGGTCCCAGTCCAGCGACTCCCGCTGGTTCGCGCCGATCCAGCGCGCGATGCCGAAGCCGCCGCGCTGCGCCTCCGGCACGAATTCCTCGAGGTTGAGGAAGCGCGGCAGGCCGCGGCCGAGCACCTGCGCGAACCAGGTCGGGTGCGCCAGCATGTCGAGCTTGGAGCGCAGCGACAGCTCGAGCGGCCGGGCGTAGTTCCGGCGGTCCCATTCGCGGTTGCCGAGCACGTGCGTGTCGACGGTCAGCAGCAGGGCCTCGCACCCCGCCTCGTCCGCGCGCGCGACGAGGCCGCGCCAGACCTCGTCGGGTCCGAAGACGTAGAGCTGCCACCAGTGCCGAAGGCCCGGCACGGCGCCGATGTCGCCGACGCGGATGTTCGAGACGGTGCTCTGCGAGAACGGGATGCCCGCCGCCGCCGCCGCGCGCGCGAGGCAGAGGTCGGCCTCGTGCCACAGCATCCCGTTGAAGCCCGTCGGCGAGATCGCGATCGGCAGCGCCATGCGCCGGCCGAAGACGGTCCGCCCGAGGTCGCGGTTGTCGACGTTGCGCAGCACGCGCGGGCGGAAGACGTGGCGGTCGAAGGCCTCTCGGTTGCGCCGCAGCGTGAGCTCCTGCTCCGCGCCGCCCTCGAGGTACTCGGCGCTGAAGCGCGGCAGGCGGCGCATCGCGATCGCGCGCAGGTCGTCGATCGACTCGGCGCGCGCTGGGTCGCGCTGGAAGGCGCGGCGCGGGAAGCACCCGGCCTCCATCGCCTCGGCGGGTCGGGGAAGAAGGCTCATCCTGGCTTGTCCTCGCTGGAGCCGCTGGCGGCCGGCGGCTGCTGGAGATGGCGCTCGACCGCGCGCGCGAGCCGCCGCGCGCCCTCGACGAGCCGGGGCTCCGGGTTGAGCGTGAAGTTGAGCCGCAGGCAGTCGTGCAGCGCGCCCGAGGCGTCGAACACGGCGCTCGGCGCGTAGGAGACGCCCTCCGCCATGGCCACGGGCCAGAGGGTGCCGGTGTCGAGCGCGGGATCGCGGGCGCGCAGCCAGAGGAACATGCCGCCGACCGGCGCCTCGAACACGAAGCGGCGGGACAGGTGCTCCTGCGCCGCGGCGACCAGGGCGTCGCGCCGCGCGCGATAGGTCTCGATCATGCGGTCATGCACGGCGTGGTCGACGCCGGCCTCGAGCAGTTCCAGCGCCACGGCCTGGACGAAGCTGCTCGTGCCGATGTCGGAGCCCTGCTTGGCCATGCAGATGGCATCGACCACCGCGGCGTCGCCGACCGCCCAGCCGATCCGCAGCCCGGGCCCGATGGACTTGGACAGCGTCCCGAGATGGAGGACGTTGCCACGATAGGGACCCTCGCCACCGTCCCCGGCCTCGAGGTCGAACAGCGTCGGCAGCGGCGAGCCATCGTAGTAGAGCGCGCCATAGGGATCGTCCTCGACCAGCAGCGCGCGCGCGGCGCGCGCCGCGGCGAGCAGCGCGCGCCGGCGCGGCAGCGGGACGAGCTCGCCGGTCGGGTTCGAGAAATTGGGCACGCAATAGGTGAACTTCGCCGCCTGCATCGCCGCCTGCTGCGCGTCGGGCGCGGCATCCCAGTCGAGCGCGAGGTGGCGCGGATGCGCGGGCTTCCAGGCGTCGATCGCGCCGAGATAGGTCGGGAACTGCGCGAGGATGGCATCCCCGCGCTCGAGCAGCGCGCGGCCGAGGAAGTCGAGCGCCTGCAGCCCGCCCGAGGTGACGACGACGTTCTCGGGCCCGAGGCGCCGGCCCGGCCGCGAGAAGCGCCGCGCGAGCAGCGCGCGCAGCTCGGGAAGGCCGGCGACGGGTCCGTAGGCGAGCGCCCGCGGCCCGAAGCGGCGCAGCGCGCGATCGGTGGCGGCGCGCACCTCCTCGACGGGGAAGAGCTCGGGCGCAGGCAGCCCGCCCGCCAGGTTGATGCTGTCCGGGGGCTGCACGCCCACCATGTGGCGCGTGATCGGGTTGTCCGACCGCGTCCAGGATGCGAGGCGCAGGATCGCGCCGCGTCGGTCCTCCGCCATGCGCCCGTCCCCGCCCGCCTCAGCTCATCCAGCTGCCGCCGGTGATGTCCCAGGTGGCGCCCGTGACGTAGGACGCCTCGTCGGAGCAGAGGAAGGCCACGACGCGCGCGACCTCGTCCGGGTAGCCGACGCGCTTCATGGGCAGCAGGGGCGCGCGGTCCTTGACCTGGGGCAGGCCCATGCGGCCGCTCAGCTCGTCGATGTCGCTGCGCATCTTCGTGTCGACGATCAGCCCGGGCGCCACAGCGTTCACGCGGATGCCAAGCGGCGCCATCTCGTAGGCGAGCGACTGCGTGAGGCCGACCACGGCGAACTTGGACGCCGCGTAGGCGCCGTAATGCGCCTGGCCGCGCTTGCCCAGCCACGAGGCGAGGTTGACGACGCAGCCCGCGCGCCGCTCGACCATCGAGGGCATCACCGCGCGGCAGGCGTTGAACGTGCCGTCGACGTTGACCGCGAAGCTGTCGCGCCAGTCCTTCGCGGCGATGTCGAGGATCGCGCCGATGCGCGCGACGCCGGCGTTGTTGACGAGGATGTCGACCGGGCCAAGCCGCTCGGCCACGCGCGCCGCGGCGGCGGAGATCGACGCCGCGTCCGCGACGTCGCCCGCGACGCCCTCGGCGCGCAGCCCGTGGGTCCGCAGTTCCTCGGCCGCGCGGCCGGGATCGGCGCCCGGCAGGTCGACGATGCCGATCGCCGCGCCGTCGCGCGCCAGCGCATGGGCGATCGCCCGCCCGATGCCGCCGGCCGCGCCGGTGACCAGCGCGACCTTTCCGTCGAACCTCGCCATGCCCGCCCCCTATTGCGCCGTCATGCCGCCGTCGATCGTGAGGATCGTCCCGTGCGCGAAGCGGCTCTCGTCGCCCGCCAGGAACAGGATCCCCTGCGCGATCTCCTCGGGCGTGCCAAGGCGCCCGACCGGCTGGCGCGCCTCGAGGCCCTTGCGGAACGCGACCTTGTCCGGCGCGCGCGCCACGACGTCGTCGTAGTAGGGCGTGTCGATCGTGCCCGGGGCGATCGCGTTGCAGCGGATGCCCTCGGCGACATGGTCGAGCGAGATCGCGCGGGTCAGCGCCGCGACGGCGCCCTTCGAGGCGACATAGGCGGCGCGGTTGCGGATGCCGACCGCCGCGACGACCGAGGCGACGTTCACGATCGTGCCGCCACCCGTCCCGCGCATGGCCTTGATCGCGTGCTTGCAGCAGAGGAACACGCCGCGGACGTTCACCGCCATCAGCGCCTCCCACTCCGCCTCGTCGATGTCGACGACGGTGCCGAAGGTGCCGTAGCCGGCGTTGTTCACCAGCACGTCGAGGCGCCCGCAGCGGGCGACGGTGTCGGCGACCATGCGCGCCACGTCGGCCGAGCGCGACACGTCGACCTCCATCGCGATCGCCTTGCCGCCCGCGGCCGCGCATTCGGCCACGACCTTGTCGGCGGCGTCCCGGCGCCGGTCGGCGACGACGACCGTCGCGCCCTCGGCTGCGAAGAGGAGGCAGGTGGCCCGGCCGATGCCCGAGCCACCGCCGGTGACGATGCAGGTCTTGTCCTTGAGTCTCATGCTCACGTCCTGTCCTTAACCCACCTGAGGATATGCGTGGCGACCGCAACGAGCTCGCCGCGCTGGTTGCGCACCTCGATCGAGGCCTTCGACTGGCGCTTGACCGGGTCGACCTCGTTGATCGTGTAGGTCAGCGTCACCGTGTCGCCGATCACGACCGCGGCGAGGAAGCGCACGCGGTCGTAGCCGAGGCTCACGGCGGTCTCGTCGCCCTCCGTGCCGCGGCACTGGTGGATCATCATGGTCGAGCAGGTCGACATGTAGCCCACCAGCAGCGCGCCATGGGCGATGCGCTTGCCGTACTTGGAGCGCTCCATGTACTGCTCGTTCACGTGGTTCACGGCGAAGTCGCCGGTGATCCCCGCGAACATGTAGATGTCGGTCTCGCCGACGGTCTTGGCGAAGCTGACGCTGTCGCCCGGCTTGACGTAGAAATCGGCCATCGCTTCCCCCTATTGCGCGCGGCGCACGACGCCATCGCGCTCGAGCGCCTCGATCTCCGCCGCGCCGAAGCCGAGCTCGGCGAGCACGTCCTCGGTCTGCCCGCCCAGCGGCTGCGGCGGCAGGTGCACTTCCGCGGCCTGCCCGTCGTAGCGCACGGGATGGTTCACCAGCGTCACCGGCTTGCCGTCCTTGCCCGCGCCGGGCGCGGTGACGATGCACTTCATGTGCTGGACCTGCGGATCGGCCACGATGTCGGCGTAGCCCTGGACGCGCGCGTGCCAGATCTTGAGCGGCTGCATGCGCGAGATCCAGTGGTCGGTCTCGCGCGTGCGGATCGTCTCTGCGATCAGGTCGCAGATCGCCTCCTTGCGCGCCGGGTCCCATGTCTCCTCGAGGGTGAAGCGCAGGAGCCGCGGGTCCTCGAGCGCCTCGGAGAGGAGCTTGAGCGGCGTGATGGAGATCGCGAGATGCCCGTCGCGCGTGGCGTACACGCCATAGGGCGCGCTGTAGTACCAGGCCGCGATGTGCCGCGGCGAGCGCTCGTCGGGCTTCTTCTCCGAGTTGAGCCAGCCGACCAGCGACTCCGCCTGCAGGTCGAGCGCGGCCTGCATCAGGCTCACGTCGACGCGGCATCCCTGCCCCGTGCGCCCGCGCCGCACCAGCGCCGCGAGCACGCCCATGGCGAAGACCATCGCGCCGTGGTGGTCGACGGCGGACACGCCGACCGGCCTCGGGCCGGAGGCGTGCTGGCCCGTGATCGCCATCAGCCCGAACAGCGCCTGCGCGAGCAGGTCCTGGCCCGGCCTCTCCTTGTAGGGCCCGTCGGGACCGTAGCCGGAGGCCGAGGCATAGATCAGCGAGGGCTTGCGCGCCTTGAGCGCCTCGTAGCCGAAGCCGAGCTTCTCCATCACGCCGGGGCGGAAGTTCTCGGCGACGATGTCGGCGCCGTCGATGAGGCGCAGCGCGATCTCCTTGCCCTTCTCCGACTTCAGGTCGAGCGCGAGGTTGCGCTTGTTCCTGTTGGCGCAGAGATGCAGCACGCTCTGGCCATCGCACCAGATGTTCCCCGCGCTCCAGTGGCGCTGGTAGGCCCCCTCCGGGGTCTCGATCGACACGACATCCGCGCCGAGGTCACCCAGGTGCTGGATGCCCATCGGCCCCATCAGGAAGTGGTTGAAGCTGACGACCTTCACGCCCTTGAGCATGTCGAGCATTGCGTCTTTCCCCCTGTTTTCCCCTGGCGCGCGGCTATTCCGCCGCCATCGGCAGCGCGCCCTCGCGCGCGATGCCCGCCTCGCGCATCGCCGCGCGCAGGCGCTCGATCTCCGCCGGCGGCAGCTTCATCAGCGGCGGCCGCACGACCGCGCGGTCGAGCCGGCCGAGCATGGCGAGGCACTCCTTCATGCGGTTGTGCATGTCGAGGAAGGGCGGCGCGTAGAAGGCCTGCTGCATCGGGTAGAGCCTGTCGTTGATGCGCCGCGCGCGCGGCAGGTCGCCCGCCTGCACGGCCTCGAATAGCGCGACCTGCAGGTCGGCGACGACGCTGCCGGCGCCGGACAGCAGGCCGTTGGCGCCCATCGACAGCGACGCCATCAGCCAGGCGCTGTGCGTGGTCAGCACGTTCACCGGGCGCGGCAGCGACTGCAGCGTGCGGATGTGGCGCTCGTGCAGCGCCGGGTCCGCGCACCAGTCCTTGATCGCGCGCACGCTCGGCACCTGGTCGAGGATCTTCATCAGCGTGTCGAACGGGTAGCCCAGCCCGGTGCCCATCGGGTACTGGAAGAGGATGATCGGCAGGTCGGTCTCGCCGGCGACGCGCTTGAAGTAGTCGAGCGCCATCTCGGGACGCAGCTGCCCGCCCATCGACATGGAGTTCTGCGGGAAGACGAGGAGCGCCGAGGCGCCCTCGGCCGCCGCCATGCGCGCGATGCGCGCGGCCTCGAGGCCGCCGTCCGCGTAGACGCCGTTGACCAGCGGCAGGCGGTCGCCGACCTCCTCGAGCGAGACGGCGAGGATGCGCTTCTGCTCCTCGAAGCTGCAGGCATGCACCTCGGAGGCGTGCCCGTTGACCGTGATCGCGGAGAGGCCGCGCACGGCCGCGACATGCGCGAGGTGGCGGCGCGTCTCGCCCTCGTCGATCGAGAGGTCGTCGCGGAAGGCGAGCAGGGTCGCGGGGATGACGCCGCGCGGCTCGAAGGCCTGGAAACGCTTCATGTCTGGCTCCGTCGTGACTGGAACGTCGGGGAAGGTCGCATCGCCGCGCGCGGCGATCAACGGTGGCGGAAGCTCGGCGCGCGCTTCTCGAAGAACGCGCGCACGCCCTCGCCGCAATCCGCGGAGGCGAAGGCCTGGTCGCTGAGCTGCAGCGCCGCGCGGATCGAGGCGGCCTGCGCCATGTCGAAGGCCATGTCGGCCGACTGCTTGAGCAGCTGCAGCGCCACGGCCGGGCGCTTCTCCAGCTCGCGCGCCATCTCCATCGCGGCGCCGAGCGCGCCCCCGCGCGGCACGACGCGGTTGATCAGGCCCCAGTCGAGCGCCTTCTCGACGGGAAGCTTCTCGCCGAAGAACATCATCTCCTTGGCGCGCGCCTCGCCGATGCGGCGCATCGCGCGGATCGTCCCGCCAGTGCCCGGGAAGACGCCGAGCTTGATCTCCGGCAGCGCGACATGGCTGCCGGCTTCCGCGACGATCAGGTCGCAGCACATCGCCATCTCGAGCCCGCCGCCATAGGCGAGCCCGTTGAGCGCGGCGATGGTGGGGCGAGGGAAGTCGTCGATGCGGTTCCAGGCCTCGTTCTCGGTGGCGAGCTTGCGCGGCACGACGGTGCCGGCATCCATCATCTCGGGGAATTCCTTGATGTCGGAGCCGGCGCAGAACGCCTTGTCGCCGCTTCCCGTGAGGACCAGCACGCGCACGGAGGGGTCGGCCGCCAGTCCCGCGATCGCCTCGTTCAGCATCCTCGTCAGCTCGAGCGTCACGAGGTTGAGCGGCGGGTTCGACAGGGTGACGATCGCGATCGCCCCCTCCCGCGCGCATTCGACCAGAGCCATCAATCCCTCCCCTTGCGTCGTCGGATCGCCGCCTGCTTCCCCGGCAGGCAGTCGCGGCGGCCGATGCTTGACAGGCCAGATGCCGCGCGCCGACAGTCGACCGCATAACACGGCGCCGGTGCAAGGCGCCTCAATCGAGGGGGATAGAAGCCATGAAGTTCGTCCGACGCCAAGTCCTGGCCGCAACCACCGCGATCGCGGCCCTCGCGGCCCTCGCCGCCG
>JBEGVV010000064.1:0-6265 GCA_041178225.1 Pseudomonadota bacterium
TTCTTCTTCGCCGATGCCGCCGGCAACCCGCTGCCCCTCTCCGGGCAGTCGACCATCGCCTACCTGCTGCTCGACGATGGCGGCGGCGCCAACGACAACGACCACGACGACATGATCGTCAGGCTGACGATCACGGAGGCCCCGGAACCGGGCACGCTTGCCGTGCTCGGCATGACGCTCGCGGGGCTCGGCCTGTCGCGCCGCCGGCGGCGCTGAGGCCGGGATGCGGGCGGGGCGCGACGGCCCCGCCCGTCACTCCGCCGGCAGCGCGATGACGAAGCGCGCGCCGCCGGGCCTGTCGCCGACGCCTGGCCGGTTCGCGGCGCGCAGCGTCCCGCCATGGGCGGCGACGATCTGGCGCGAGATCGACAGGCCCAGGCCCGAATGCTTGCCGAACTTCTCGCCCTCGGGACGCGAGCTGTAGAAGCGCTCGAAGATCCGCTCGAGGCTCGCCTCCGGGATGCCCGGCCCCTCGTCGGAGACGGAGATCTCCACCATCCCGCCGACGCGCGCGGCGGCGAGCGAGATCCGCCCGCCCGGCGGGCTGAACGACACGGCGTTGGCGATCAGGTTGCGCAGCACCTGCCCGAGCCGGTCCTCGATGCCCGAGACGCGCAGCGCCTCGCCCGCCGGCAGGTCGAGGTCGAGGAGCGGGGCGCCCTCGGCGCGCGTCGCCTCGTGCACCTCCACGAGCGTGCCCAGCAGCCGCGCGACGTCGATCGGCCGGGCGGTGGCGCGGCTCAGCTCGGCGTCGAGCCGCGAGGCGCCGGAGATGTCGCCGATCAGCCTGTCGATGCGCTGCACGTCCTCGACGATGACCTGCATGAGCCGCTCGCGCCGCGCCGGGTCCTGCATGCGCGCCGCGGTCTCCACCGCGCTCTTGAGCGAGGTCAGCGGGTTCCTGATCTCGTGGGCGACGTCGGCGGCGAAGCGCTCGATCTCCTCGAGGCGCTGGCGCAGCGCCGTGGTCATGTCGACCAGCGCGCCCGAAAGCTCGCCGATCTCGTCGCCGCGGCCGCGCATGTCCGGTATCGCCGCCTCGGCGCCGGAGGCCTCCGCCCCTCCGATGCGGCGCTGGCCGCGCCGCACGCGCTCGGTCGCGGCGGCGAGGCGCAGGATCGGCCGCGTGATCGTGCCGGAGAGGTAGATCGACGCCAGCGCCGTCACCAGCAGCGCGCCGAGGCAGAGCTTGAGGATGTCGACGCGCAGCTCGCGCACGCTCGCCTCGACCTGCTCGCCACCCGCGACGAGCATCACCGCGCCCAGCACCTGCTTGAAGCGCTGCACCGGCACGGCGACGGAGACGAGCATGCCCTGCCCGCTGGCGAAGCCGCGCATGCGCACCGCGTCCTCGCCGGCGAGCGCGGCCTGCACCTCGGGGAACTCGTCGGCATGCGGCTCGGGCGCGTCGGGCCAGGGCGGCAGGTCCTCGCGCGCGGGCAGCCAGTTCAAGACCCAGTCATAGGCGGTGTCGGCCAGCGCCTCGAGCATGCCGCGCGCCGTGCGCGGCGGCGGCAGGGGCTCGACCAGCACCTGCCCGCCGAAGGGGGAGATCACGCGGCTGTCGGCCAGGACATGGCCCTCGGGCGCGAAGACGCGCGCGTGGCCGTAGCTCGGCTCCATCAGCCGGTAGAGCATGGGTCGCACGACGTCGGGCGCCAGGCGATAGTCGATGCCCGCCTCGCCGTCCTCGTCGGGGCGCGCGGATTCCGACACCGCGGTCGCCACGAGCCGCGCCTGCATGCTCATGGCGGCGACCTGGGCGTCGATCAGGCCGCGGCGGTAGTCGTCGAGGTACAGCAGGCCGAAGCCGAGCAGCGCGGGTCCGAGCAGGTTGAGGAACAGGATCCGCCGCGTGAGCGGCGACATGATCCGGCGCCTGCGGCGCGGCGCGCTCATTTCTCCTTGTCGCGGTAGCGGTAGCCGAGGCCGTAGAGCGTCTCGATCTGCTGGAACTCCTCGTCCGCCTCCTTGAACTTCTTGCGCAGCCGCTTGATGTGGCTGTCGATGGTGCGGTCGTCGACGTAGACGTGCTCGCCATAGGCGGCGTCCATCAGCTGGTCGCGCGTCTTGACCATGCCGGGCCGCTGCGCGAGCGCCTTGATGAGCAGGAACTCGGTGACCGTGAGCGCGACGTCCCTGCCCTTCCAGGTGCAGACATGGCGCGCGGGGTCGAGCACGAGCTCGCCGCGCGCGAGCGGCGGCTCGACGCCGGCGGCGCCCGCCGCGCGGTCGCGCAGGATGTCCTGCCGCCGCAGGATGGCGCGGATGCGCTCGACCAGCAGGCGCTGCGAGAAGGGCTTCGTGATGTAGTCGTCGGCCCCCATCCGAAGGCCCAGCGCCTCGTCGAGCTCGTCGTCCTTCGAGGTCAGGAAGATGACCGGCAGCTGGCTCTGCCGGCGCAGCTTGCCGAGCAGTTCCATGCCGTCCATGCGCGGCATCTTGATGTCGAGCACCGCGAGGTCGGGCGGCCGCGCGGTGATGTCGCGCAGCGCCTCCGTCGGGTCGGCGTAGCTGCGCACGGCGAAGCCCTCCGCCTCCAGCGCCATCGCGACCGAGGTGAGGATGTTGCGGTCGTCGTCGACCAGCGCGATCGTCTGCGGCACGTGTCCCTTCCTTCCCGGGGCCGGCGCGTCGCCGCCCGCAAGCCGCCGCAATCTCGCGGCGGATTATGGCCCCCGCGCGGCGACGACGGGGCGCGGACGCGATTATAGAGGTCGCGCGCGGCCGGGGTTACCCTCCACGCCATGGAACCGACGCAACACCCCCCCGCCCCCGCCACGCCCCCGCCGCCGGCGCAGGTGGCCCGCGCGCTGCTGCGCGGCCTCGACCATGCGGCCCTCGCCACGATCGCCGCGGCGGGAAGCCCCGCTGCCGGCGCCCCCCACGCCTCGCTGGTCCAGGTCGCCTCGATGCCGGACGCAAGCCCGATCCTCCTGGTCTCGCGGCTGGCCGAGCACACGCGCAACATCGAGGCCGACCCGCGCGTGTCGCTGCTGCTCGACGGCACGGCGGGCCTGGGCGAGAGGCTGACCGGCGCGCGGCTCAGCCTGCACGGCGTCGCGCGCCGCTGCGACGACGCGCTCGCCAGGCGGCGCTTCCTCGCGCGCCATCCCGGCGCCGCGCTCTATGCCGGCTTCGCGGACTTCTCCTTCCATGTCGTCGAGATCGGCCCCGCCCATCTCGTCGCCGGCTTCGGGCGGATCCACTGGGTCGCGCCCGGCGCGCTGCGCGACGACGTGGCCGACGCGGCGGCGCTGGTCGCGGCCGAGGAGGAGATCGTCGCGCACATGAACGAGGACCACGCGGACGCGATCGGCCTCTACGCCAACCGGCTGCTGGGCCGCGCGGGCGAGGGCTGGCGGATGACCGGCGTCGACCCGGAGGGCATCGACCTGCGCCGCGAGGGCGAGGTGGCGCGGCTCGGCTTCGGGCGGCGCGCCACCACGCCCGACCAGGCGCGCGCCGAGCTCGTCCGCCTCGCGAGGGCCGCGCGCGCGGCGGCGTGAGGGCTGCGCCTCAGCCCGCGCGCATCGCCTCGTCGGCGAAGCGCGGGTCGACGGCCTGGGCGTAGCCGAAATCCGCCGGCGGCGGGTCCTGCCCCAGCAGCGACAGCTCCTGCGCCAGCACCTCGCGGTTGCGCGCGAAATGCGCCTGGGTGATGCGCGGGTCGGCGATGAAGATCGCTCCATCGGATTCGAAGGAGCGCTCGAAGATCGCGGGGTCCATGTCGCCGAAGAACCCGCGCGCCCAGGACTTGAAGCCTGGCGCGTCCTCGCGGATCGCCCGCAGCGCGGCGGCGAGGCCGCGGCAATAGGCGACGAGCTGCGGACCGCGCTCCGCCGCCACGCGATCGGTCGCGGTCGCGGCGATGTAGAGGTAGTCGGCGAACTCGGGCGGCGGGTTGCGCGACATGTTGAACAGGAACGCCGCCTGGCCGCGCGACACCGCGACGTCGGAGGTCGGCGAGGACAGGCAGAACCCGTCGATCACGCCGCGCTCCAGCGCCGCGAGCATCGCCGGGCCACCGCCCTGGACGGTCACGAGCTGCGCGTCGGCGTCGGGCTTGAAGCCGGCGCGCACGAGCAGGTTGCGCAGCAGGAAGTCCGGGGCCGCGCCAGGGCCGGTCGTGCCGAGGCGCAGGCCCTTGAGCGCGCGCGCCTTGTCCGCCACCGGCGAGGCCTCGCTCACGCCGAGGCGCTGCAGGATGTCGGGCCTGACGACGACATGGCTCGCGTACTTGTTGACCATGCCCGCGATCATCTTCAGCGGCTGGCGGCGCAGCTGCACGCGCATCGTCACCGTCGGCGCGCCGAGGAGGATCTCCGCCGCGCCGCTCAGCAGCGCGTCCACGTTGACGCCGCGGCCCGAGGAATTGCCGAGCACGCGCACGCCGGCCTTCTCGAAGGCGCCGAGGGCGCCCGCGTAGTCCTCGACGATCCACAGCCAGGACTTCGCCGTGGCGCGGATGGAGCGCAGCTCGGGCATGCCCTGCGCGAGCGCCGGGGCGGCGAGCGCGGCGGCGGTGGCGCCGGAGAGCGCGGCGCGGCGCGTGATCCTTGTCATGTCGGTCTCCCGTCGTTGGGGTGGGGCGCCGCGGCGTCGAAGGCCGCGCCGAAGAACCGCGCGAGGCGCGCGAAGAGGATGCGCTGGTTGGGCCTGCGCGATATGCCGTGGCCCTCGTCGTCGAAGACGAGCACCTCGTGCGGCACGCGCGCGGCTTCGAGCGCGGCCACGACCTCGCGCAGGTTGGCGGGCGTGACGTTGGGGTCGCGCGCGCCCTGCACGACGAGCAGCGCGCCGCGGATGGCGCCGACGAAATGCACCGGCGAGCGCTCGCGGTAGCGCGCGGGCTGCGTCGACGGGCTGCCGCCCATCATCTCCTCGCTGTAGGGCCGCAGGTCCGGCCTTGTCGTCTCGTAGTCGACCACGAGGTCGGTCATGCCGCAGATCGGCGCCGCCGCGGCGACGACCTCGCGCGGCCAGCGCGTGATCGCGCACCACGAGGAATAGCCGCCATAGGACGTGCCGGTGATGCCGACGCGGCCGGGCCGCGCGACGCCCTCGCGCAGGAGGTGCTCGATGCCGGCGCGGATGTCGTCCTGCTCGAGCCCGCCCCAGGAGCATTCCTTGATCTTCTCGCGGAAGGCGAGGCCGAAGCCCGTGGAGCCGCGGTAGTTGGGCTCCAGCACGTCGAAGCCGCACCACGCCATGTACTGGACGAAGGGGCTGATGCGCGCCTCGGCATGCGCCGTCGGGCCGCCATGGACCTGCACGACGAGGCCGCGGGAGGGACGCGCCTTCGTGCGCGTGAGCCAGCCCTGGACCTCCAGCCCGTCGACCGAGCGCCAGGAGATGCTCTCGGGCGCGGCGAAGTCGGTGGGGCGCAGCTTCGTGAAGGGCCAGCCGCGCGACAGGCTCAGCGCCGCGGTCGGGAACTCCTTCGACAGCCGCACGACGTCGCGCGGGTGGTGGGCGTTCACGAAGGTGCCGACCCAGCGGCCATCCGGCGTCGGCGCCAGCGGCATGAACGTGCCGGGCGGCCCGCCGAAGGGCTCCATCGGCGTGCCGTCGGCGGCGTGGATGCTCGCCCTGGTGACGGCGCGCGCGGTCTCGACGACCACGAAGCCGCCATGTCCCTTGAGCGGGTAGGCGTGCTCGACGTCGCGGGACGGATCGTCGACCACCCAGCGCAGCGCGCCGCTGTCGACATGCAGCAGGCCGACGCGCTTGTGCGTCGGCGTCTCGGCGACGACGAGCGCGGTCTCGCCGTCGGCGAGCCAGCGCCCGGAGACCTTCGCGGTCCGCCCCGCGTCCAGGATCTCGCGATCGCCCGACCCGTCGATGCCAACGCACCAGAGCTGCGTGCCCGCGGGATCGCGGTCCTTGCGCACGTAGAGGATTCGCCGGCCGCCCTCGTCGAGCTGCGGCGCGCCGGTGCCCGGCCTCTCGGGCCGCGCGACGACGCGGCGCGCGCCGGTGGCGACGTCGTGGGCGTAGACGAGGAAGGGCTCTATCTCCGCGCCGGTGGCCGGGTCGCGGTTGGCGGCGTAGACGAGCGTGCGCCCATCCGGCGCCAGGCGGCCGCCGCGCAGGAAATGGGCGGGTTCCCCGTCCGTGAGCAGGCGCCGCGCATGCGGCGGAGCGACGGCGACGGCGTAGAGCCGCGTGCGCTCGTCTCCGGCACGGTCCTCCGCGACCAGGACCTCCGCGCCGTCGGGCGTCCAGCCGACCACGTAGCTGTCGTCGGGGCTGGAGGTGATGC
>JBEGVV010000065.1:0-19840 GCA_041178225.1 Pseudomonadota bacterium
ATGCGCGCCGCCGCCGCTGCCGCCTCGCAGCCGGCATGGCCGCCGCCGACCACGATCACGTCGTATCCACGGGTCTGTCCCATGCGGGCGCGAAACTAGGGCCGGGCAGGGCGAGGGGTCAATGTTCCACGTGAAGCAGTCGCCGGAAATCGTTTCTGCTCAGCTACTTGCCGATGCAGAAGCTGGAGAAGAGGACATCCAGCATGTCCTCCACCCCGCTGCGCCCCGTGATCCGGCCCAGCGCCTCGCCGGCGGCGCGGAGTTCCTCGGCCAGGAGCTCCGGGGCACCGGCCTCGCGGGCCCGCGCGATCCCGCGGCGCGCCGCCTCCAGCGCCTCGCGATGCCGGGCACGGGTGATGATCGCGGGCTCGCGCGCCTGGCCGCCCAGCGCGGCGGCCGCGCGCGCCTCGATCGCGGCGGCGAGCCGGTCCATGCCTGCACCGGTCAGCGCGGAGATCGCGAGCGCCTCCCCGCCCGCGGGATGCGGCGGGAGCTGGGCTCCCGGGACGAGGTCGACGCGGTTCCAGGCGAGGATCGCGGACCGGTGGAGCAGCGGCGCGCATTCGGGGTCCGAGAGCGCCGCCGCCGCCGCGTCGGCGGGAAGCACGACAAGGCGCAGGTCGGCCGTGTCGGCGCGGCGCCGGGCGCGGCGCATGCCCTCGCGCTCCACCTCGGCCTGGCCGGGATCAACGGACCCGCCCAGCGCCCGCAACCCCGCCGTGTCGGCGAGCGTCACCGGCCAGCCACCGAGGTCCAGGTCGACCTCCAGCACGTCGCGCGTGGTTCCCGGCACGGCCGCGACGATGGCGGCCTCTGCGCCTGACAAGTAGTTGATAATACTTGATTTTCCGGCATTGGGCGGGCCGAGGACCGCAACCGAGAACCCGTCGCGCAGCCGCTCGCCGCGGCGACCGTCGTCGAGGCAGGCCGCGATCTCGGCCTCCAGCGCGACGAGGCGCGGCGCGAGCGCCGCCGCCAGGCCCGCGGGCAGGTCCTCCTCCGGGAAGTCGATCTCCGCCTCCGCATGGGCGCGCGCCTCGAGCAGGCGGCGGCGCCAATCCTCGCAGCGTGTGCCGAGCCCGCTCTCGAGCTGGCGCATCGCCTGTCGCGCCTGGCCCGCGGTCTCGGCCTCGATCAGGTCGGCGAGCGCTTCCACCTGGGAGAGGTCGAGGCGGTCGTTGTCGAAGGCGCGTCGCGCGAACTCGCCGGGCCGCGCGAGGCGCAGCCCGTCCATGGCCGCGAGCGCGGAGAGGGCGGCGCGGCAAGTCGCGCGCCCGCCATGGAGGTGGAACTCGGCGACGTCCTCGCCGGTGAAGCTGCGCGGCGCCGGGAACCAGAGGACGAGCGCGTCGTCGAAGGCCGCGCCATCGGCGGGCGCACGCAGCGTCCGCCGCGTGGCGACGCGCGGCGCGGGATCGTCGTCGCGGCGCGAGAGCGCTCGCATCGCGGCGCGCGCGCGCGGGCCGGAGACGCGCAGCACGGCGACCGCCGAGACGCCGGGCGCGGTGGCGAGCGCGAAGATCGTGTCGCGATGCTCTGGCGGCGCGGTCATGCGCATGACGAGATAGCGCGCGCGGGCCGCGATGTCCCGCTCGACGCGCCGCGCCGCGCCGCGCAATCATCGCGCCGCCATGACGAAGACGCCCGATCCCCGCCGCCACGCATTTCGCCCGGACCTCGCCGATGCGCGGCTCTCGGGCCGCGTCGAGGCCGCGCGCTTCGTCGAGGGGACGTTGCGCGAGGTCGTGGCGCCGGTGACCGCGCTGCGACGCCATCCCGCGCGCGACGCGCCGCTCGAGAGCGAGGCGCTGGCCGGCGAGGTGGTCCGCGCCTTCGAGGCGCGCGCCGATGGCTGGAGCTGGGTCCAGCTCGGGCGCGATCGCCATGTCGGCTATGTCGAGACCGTGGCGCTGGCGGCGCCCGGCGCCGCGCCGACGCATCGCCTCGTCGTGCCGCGCAGCTTCGTCTACCCGGCGCCGGACGTGAAGTCGCCGCCGCTCTCCTGGCTGCCGCTCGGCGCGCGCTTCGCCGCCGCGGCGCATGACGAGCGCTTCGTCGCGCTCGCGCGCGGCGGCTTCCTGGTCGCGCGGCACGCCGCGCCGCTCGACGCGCCGCCGGCACCCGACTTCGTCGCCGTCGCGGAGGAATTCCTGTCGGTGCCCTATCTCTGGGGCGGCAGGACCGGGCTCGGGCTCGACTGCTCGGGCCTGGTGCAGGTCGCGCTCGAAGCCGCCGGCATCGCCGCGCCGCGCGACAGCGACATGCAGGAGGCGGAGCTGGGCACGGCGATCAACGACCGCGCGAACCTGCGCCGCGGCGACCTCGTCTTCTGGAAGGGCCATGTCGGCGCGATGCGCGACGAGCGCATCCTGCTCCACGCCAATGGCCACCACATGCAGGTCGCGGCCGAGCCGCTCGCCGAGGCCGAGGCGCGAATCGCCGCGCGCGGCGGCGGCCCGGTGACGTCGGTCAGGCGCCTTTGAGAGGCCCGTCCTCGGGCCTCAGCATCAGCCGCGCGACGCGCTCGCCGCGCTTGAGGTGCACCTCGAGGATCTCGTCGATGTCGGCGGTCGAGCCCACGCGGTACCAGACGCCCTCGGGATAGACGACCAGCACCGGGCCCAGCTCGCAGCGGTCGAGGCAGCCCGACTGGTTGACGCGCACGTCGCCGAGGCCGAGCTCCTTGGCGCGCGACTTCATGTAGTTGCGCAGCGGCTCGGCGCCGCGCTCCTTGCACGAGCCGCGCTTGTGCCCCGCCGGGCGCTCGTTCACGCAAGCGAAGACATGGGCCCGGTAATAGGGCGCGGGATCGTCGGGGCGCGATGTCATCTCTGCTGCTCCTCGCTCACTTGCGGTTCGGGTCGACGGCGCCCGCGGCCACCTGCGACCAGAAGCGCTGCATCTGGTCGAAGCCCTGCATCGTCGCGGGCATCCATGTCTTCAGCATCTCCGCGGGATCCATGGCGCCGATGCCCTGCATCACGCGCTGCTCGACCTCCTTCATCACGCGCTCCTGGAGCGGCGCGACGTCGGGCAGGCCGAAGAAGGCACGGGCCTCGGCGGGCGTGCATTCGATGTCGAGCTTCACCTTCATCGGCATTCCTCCGCAATCCGTCGGCGAGGTTAGGATGCCTCGCGCGTCGCGTCGACCGGCGCGCATCGTCGCGAAGGGGAGGATGCCATGGCTTGGGTGCTGCTGCTGGTCGCGGGCGTGCTCGAGGTGGCCTGGGCCATCGGGCTCAAGCATGTGCAGGGGCTCGAGCGCCCGCTCGTCCTCGCCGCCACGCTCGCGGCGATGGCGGCGAGCGTCGTCCTCCTTGGGCTCGCGATGCGCTCGCTTCCCGTCGGCACCGCCTACGCGGTCTGGGTCGGGATCGGCGCGGCCGGGACGGTGGTCCTGGGCATCCTGCTCTTCGACGAGCCGGCGACGCCGATGCGCCTCGCGAGCCTTGCCCTGGTGGTCGCGGGGATCGTGGGCCTCAAGCTCTCCGCCGGCTGAGGCGGGGCTCCGCCTCAGGGACCGACGCCGAGGTTGAGCGCGATGGAGACGCGCTCGGCCTTCCCGCGATAGGGACGGACCTGGTGCAGGAGCCAGGCCGGGAACAGGACCAGGCGCCCCGCCCTCGGCGGCATCGTCTCGTTGGCGCCGAGCGACAGGCCGCCCGGCGTCGCGAAGGCGAGGTTCGGGGCGTACATCGCCGGGCCGGGGCCGCGCGGATCCATGAACTCGAGCTCGCCGCCGAGCGAGGGATCGGCCGCGATGCCGCCATCGTCGACGTAGTAGACGGCGGACCAGAAGCTGCCGGGATGGGCGTGGAACTCGTTGCCGTGGCCCGCGCGGTTGACGTTCGCCCACATGTTGGCGCGCCAGGCGACGGAGACCGGGCGGCCGGCGCGGTCGACCGTGATCTTGTCGGCGATCGCCCGCGCCGCGGCGAGCAGCCGCGCGGCAGGCGCGCCGCCCCATTGCTCCATGTCCCACGAGGACTGCCAGCCGCCGAGATTGGAATGCTGCTCGCCGGGATGGCTCTTCTCGCGCGCCGCGATCGCCGCGCGCAGCTCGCGGTTGAGCGCGGCGGCGTCGGGAAGCTCGGTGGCGGCGACGGGTGTCGCGAAGAGCGGCGTGACCTCGATGCGGGTGGACATGGCGGCCCCGCGCTCAGCCGGCCGCCGGCGCGGCGGAGAACCCGGCGTCCTGCCGCGCACGGAACAGGCGGCAATGCTCGCCATGGGCGGCGCGCGCCTCGGGCGAGAGATGCCGCGCGAGCCGCCGCTCGGGCGCGAAATGCCCGAAGCGGTCGGTGCCGCGCGCCAGCAGCGCGCCGGGGCGCGGCGTGCCGAGCGGACGCACATGCGCGGGGATGTAGCTGACGTTCATCCCGATGCGGCGGTCGTCGTTCCCGTTCGGGCCGGAGGCATGCAGCGCCTTGGTGTGGTGGAGCGACATCTGGCCCGCCGCGAGCGGCATCAGGACCCCGTCCTCCGGCCCGTGGCGCCCGAGCACGCCCTGGCCGCGCGGGATCATGTTGTGCGGGCTCGGGTCGTCGCGATGCTCGAGCCAGTCGCCGCGATGGCTGCCGGGGATGATCCGCATGCAGCCCGCGCGCACCGAGGCCTCGGAGAGCGCGATCCACGCCGTCACCTGCTCGGGCGGGTCGAGGAAGAAATAGGCGCCATCCTGGTGCCAGTGCACGAAGGCCGGCGTGTTCGCCTCCTTCACGAAGATGGTCGAGTGGTAGACGAGGATGTCCGGCCCGATCAGGTCCTCGATCGCGTCGAGAACCGCCGGATGGAACGCGATGGCGTCGGCCCAGTCGAAGAGAAGATACGCCGCGGATTTCTCGGGATAGGCGAGCGGCCGGGCGGACTGCGCCTCCCAGGCCTCGAGCCCGGCGCGCGCGCGCCGGACCTCGTCCGGCGACAGCACGTCGACCGGGAAGGCGAAGCCCTCCGCGCGATAGCTCTCGACCTGGGCCTGGCTCAGTCTCTTGGGCATGGCGGGACGTCCCGTGCGGTTTCAGCGCGCGAGCGCGGGGCGCAGCGCGATGGCGAGGGGGATCGTGGCGAGCGACGCGGCCGCGAGCAATGCCGTCATCGGCCCCAGCCCGACCGCGTCGCCGATCGCGCCGCCGAGCAGCGGCCCGGCGCCGCTCGCCACGGAACCGCCGGTGTAGAACACCGCGAAGGCACGCGCGCGCCGGTCCTCCGGGACCAGCTCGGGCACCGTGCCGTAGAGCACGGACGAAGTCCCGTTGAGCGAGAGGCCGAGCAGCGGCAGCAGCACCAGCAGGGGCGCGAGCGGCAGGGCGAGCGAGGCGACGATCAGCGCGGCGGTCAGCGACTCGGTCGCGCTCACCGTGGCCAGCACGCCAAAGCGCTGCCCGAGATGGCCGCAGGCGAACTTGCCCGCGGCGCCACCGGCGAAGAGCAGGCCAAGCGCGACGCCGAGCGTGGCGAGGTCGGCACCCTTCGCCGCGAGCAGGAAGGGCAGGAAGGTGAGGAAGCCGGCGCGCACGGCCGAATCCGTCATGCCGATCGCGAGCAGCAGGCGGAAGGGCCCGCCTGGCAGCTCGGCACCGGCATCCGCCGCGCGCGCCGCCGGGCGCAGGCTGGCGTCGATCGACGAGGGCACGAGGCCGGGAAGCGCGGCCGCGGCGGCGATGCCGAGGGCCGCCACGACGACGAGGCCGGCGCGCCAGTCCCAGGCCGCGGCGAGGAAGGCGAAGAGCGCCGGCACCACGACCTTCCCGACATCGCCGGCGAAGTTGTAGCTGCCAAGCGCCGGGCGCGACGCCGCGCCCGGGTGGGTGGCGGCGACCAGGCTCGAGGCGATCGGATGCTGCGTGCTCGAGCCGATCCCGCTGAGCGCGATGCCGATCGTCGCCGCGGCCAGGCCGCCGCCGAGCCCGGCGACGAGGTAGCCCAGCGCCGCGAGGACGGTGCCCGCCGCGAGGAGCCACCTGCCGCCGAAGCGCTCGGCCAGCCGCCCCGCCGGTATCTGCCCGCCGGCCATGCCGCAGGCGTAGAGCGTCCGCAGCGCGCCGATGGCCGTGTAGCCGAGCGAGAACTGGTCGCGCAGCAGCGGCAGCAGGATGCCGAGCAGGTCGGTGTAGCCGTCATGCAGCGCATGCGCGCCGCCGCAGGTCCAGAGCACGCGCCGGCCCCGCGCGCCGGGCGCGCGGCCCTCGTCCCCGGCGACGGCGCCCGGCGCCGCTCCCATCAGTACATCCGCTTCTTGTCGAGCAGGTTCACCATCGCCTCGCGCCTGCCGTCGAGCCAGCAGCCGAGATTGTGGATGAAGATGTCGGCGATCTTGCGGTTCTCGCTGGGCGCGGTGCTGGCCGAATGGGGGCTGACCAGCACGTTGTCCATGTCCCAGAGCGGCGAGCCGGCCGGCAGCGGCTCGATCGTCGCGACGTCGAGCGCGGCGAAGCCGAGATGGCGGCGACGCAGCGCGTCGATCATCGCCTCCTCGTCGACGACGAGCCCGCGCGCGATGTTGACCAGCACCGCGCCCGGACGCATCGCCGCGAGCGCGGCGGCATCGATCATGCGCTCCGTCGCGGGCGTGTGCGGCGTGCACAGCACCACGGCGTCGGCCTGGGCCAGCACCGCGTGCAGCGCGTCCTGCCCGTGCACGGCGTCGAGGCCGAGCTCGGCCGCGCGCGCGGGCGAGGGATTGGCGAGCGTGCCGATCACCCGCATGCCGAATGCCTTGCCCACGCGCGCCGCCTGCGCGCCGATGCGCCCGGCGCCGATGATCGCGAGCGTCCTGCCGGCGAGCTCGCCGCCGCAATGGCGCTCCCAGCGATGCGCCTTCTGGTCGCGCTGCAGCCGCGCGAGGTCCTTGGTGCCCATGAGGAGCGCGAGGAAGACGAACTCGGTCAGCGCCTCGGCATGGACGCCGCGCGCGGTGGTGACGACGAGGTCGCTGTCGGCGAGGCCGAGCTTCGCGACCATCTGCCCGACGCCCGCGCTGGTCGTCTGCACCCAGCGCACGCCGGGCGCGAGGGACATCCCGCCTTCCTCGATCGTCTTCGCGGGGAAGTCCCAGAGGATGGTCGCGCGCGCGAGGCCGGCGCGCCAGCGCGCCTCCTGCGACGGGCTGCGCCGGAAGCCTGGCTGGCCGTTGTGGTCCGCGACATAGCGCAGCGGCGGGTGCAGGTCCGGCTCGTGCACGACCTCGACCCGGCTTCCGGCGGCGGCGCGGATGCGCGCCACCTGCTCCTCCTCGAGCGGCGACGAGAAGAACAGGACTTCCTTCCTGGGATTCATGCGTCGCCTTCCTTGCCTCGGGTCATCGCGCGCCACGTCGCCCGGCACCGCGCGCCAGGGCCACGAAGGCCGCATGATGGAACAGCAGCACGGCGCCAACCAGCGCCAGCGGCAGGTCGAAGCGGCCCGTGGCGTCGACCATCGCGGCCATGGCTGGCGGCCCGAGCGCCACGCCCGTCCCGTAGAGCAGCCGCATGGCGCCGAACACGGCGTTGAACGAGGCGGGGTCGATGAGCAGCCGCGCGGCGTTCGTGAACAGGATCCCGGTGGAGCTGAAGCCGATGGCGAAGAGCACGGGATAGGCGTAGGCGGGCGCGGCGCTGGCGAGCAGCGGCAGCGCGAGCATCAGGCCAAGCGTCGCGATCGCCGCCACGGCCTTGATCGCCCCGGCCGTGGCGATGCCGCGCGCGTCGATCAGCGCGCCGAAGGCGAGGCGCCCGGCGAAGAAGGTGAAGCCCGTCGTCGCGACGAGGAGGACGGCGACGTCCTGGCGCATGCCCGCGTCCTGGAAGAAGGCGACCTGGTGCGAGCCGATCGCATGGAAGGTCATCGGCGCGAGCAGGTGGACGATGGCGAGCCAGCGCAGCACCGGGCTGGCGGAGATCGCGCCGATCGCGGCGAGCGGCGAGCGATGCGCCACGTGCCCGTCGGCCGGGGGCGGAGGCTCGCGCCCCGGCGGATGCAGGCGCATGAAGATCGCGGCGAGCGGCAGCACGACGACGAGGGCGAGGATGGCGAGCGCGAGATAGGCGGCGCGCCAGGAATGCGCCTCGATGATGAGCCGCAGCACCGGCAGCGACACCAGCGTGCCGATCCCGGATCCCGAATCCATGATCGCCATCGCCGTGGCCGGGCGCCTGAACCAGTTCCCCGCGACGGTGAACAGCGTGTAGCTGCCGCAGCATTGCGCGCCGAAGCCGCCGAGCATCCCGAAGCTCGCGTAGAAGGCGAGCGGCGAATCCGCGAGCGCCGCCAGGCCGAGGCCGAGCGCGAAGACCAGCGTCAGCCCGGCGAGCGTCGCCTGCGCGCCATGCCGGTCGGTGAGCCAGCCCGTGACCGGCGCCGTGCAGGCGCCGAAGAAGGTGAAGACCGTGAAGCCGAGCGCGATCGTGGTCTTGGACCAGCCGGTGTCGGCCTCGATCGCGACGAGGAAGAGCGTGAAGGAACCCCAGATCGCGCCCGAGGCGAACATCATCGCGAAGCCGGCGGCCGCGACGGCCCAGGGCGCCACCTGCAGGCGGCGCAGGAATGACGGCATCGCGCGGCCCCCCGCCCCCCCTCAGGAGATCGCGCGGCCGCCGTCGACCAGGATGTCGGCGCCGTGGATGTAGGCGCCGGCGTCCGTGCACAGAAGCAGCGCCGCGCCGACGAGGTCCGCTGGCGTGCCGGTGCGGCCGAGCGGCACGCGCGCGAGCAGCTTGCCGCCATCCGCGGCGAGCTGCTCGCGATTGCGCGCGGTGGCGATCACGCCGGGGCTGAGGTTGTTGACGGTCACGCCTGTGCCGCCGAATTGCCGCGCGAGGTTGACCGCCCAGTTGTGCTGCGCGGCCTTGGTTCCGGCGTAGACGAGCATGCGCGGATGCGGCTGCTGCTGCTGGATGCTGCCGATCGTCACGATGCGGCCCCAGCCGCGCGCGACCATGCCCGGCGCCAGCGCCTGCAGCAGCGCGAGCGTCGCCCAGAGGTTCACCGCGACCTGCCGGTCGAAGGCGGCGCGACCGATCCGGTCCCAGTCCTCGAGGATCTCGATCGAGGCGTTGACCACGAGGATGTCGACCTTGCCGAAGGCCGCGAGCACCTCGGCGCCGAGGCGCTCGGGCGCCCCGTCCTGCGCGAAGTCGGCGGCGAAGCCCCGAGCCCTGCCCCCCGCGGCGACGATCGCGCCGACGGCGTCGGCGGCGTCGCGCTCCTCCTCCGCGCCGCCCGCGTGGTGGATCGCCACGGCCGCGCCCTGCGCGGCGAGCGCGGTCGCGATCGCGCGGCCGATCTCGCGCCGCGCGCCGGTCACCAGCGCGACGCGGCCATCGAGGCGGAAGGCCGCCATCGGGTCGGACAGGTTCGACATGGGCTGGGCACCTCCTTCGCGCGGTCGCCGGGCGCGATGGTGCGCGCTGGCCGCCTCGAAGTCGATGCCGTAGCTTCGCAGCCCAACCATGCGTTTTCTCGTCGCGCTCGTCGCGGCCTTCTCCATCGGGCACGCCTACCGGACCCTGCCGGCGGCGCTTGCCCCCGCGATCGCCGCCGAGCTCGCGCTCGAGCCCTGGGCGCTCGGCGTCCTTGGCGGCGCCTTCAACGTCGTCTTCGCCGCGATGCAGCTGCCGATCGGCGTTGCCCTCGACCGCGTCCCCCTGCGCCGGCTCGTCGCGGCGCTGCTCGCCACCGCCGCGCTCGGCGCCGCGGTCGGCGCGAGCGCGTCGTCCCTGCCCGCGCTCGTCGCCTCGCAGGCCCTGTTCGGGATCGGCTGCTCGGGGCTCTGGCTCGCGGTCTGCGTCCATGTCGCGCGCAGCCGCCCGGCCTCGGACTTCGCCTGGACCACCACGGTCTGCGCCTCGCTCGGATCGAGCGGCATGTTCCTGACCACCACGCCGCTGGCGCTGGTCGTCGAGGCGGCGGGCTGGCGCGTGGCGATGGCCTGCGTCGGCGCCCTCACCCTGGCGCTGCTCGTCCTCGTGCTCGCGATCCGGGACGATGGCGCGCCGGCGCCGCGGCGCGCGGAGGCCGGACCGGAGCTCTCCATGGCGCAGCTGCTGCGCGTGCCGGCGATCTTCGCGGGCGCGCTGCTGGGCCTCGTCTCCTATGGCTGCCTGCTCGCGATACGCGGGCTCTGGGTCGGGCCCTATCTCGAGCAGGCGCAGGGCCTGTCGCCGAGCGCCGCGGGCAATGTCGCCTTCCTCGTCTCCGCCGTGATGATCGCGGCGCCGCTCGCCTTCGGCCTTGCCGACCGTCGCGGCTGGCCGCGCGCGCCCATGCTCGCCGCTGGCTTCGTGGTCGCCGCCGCGGCGCTGCTCCTGCTCGGCGCGCTGCGCCCGGGGCCGTTGCTCGCCGCCGCGCTGCTGGTCGTCTTCGCCGCCGGCGCCTCGGCCTTCGTCCTGCAATACGCCGACATCCGCGCGGCCGCGCCGCCCGGGCAGGAGGGCCGCGCCCTGTCGCTCCTGAACCTCGCCTTCCTGGTCGGTGTCGCCGCGTGCCAGGTCGGGGCGGGTGCGCTGCTCGCCGCGCTCGGCGCGCGCCTCGACCCCGCCGAGGCCTATGGCACGGTGCTCGCGGTGCTCGGCGTGGTGCTGGCGATCGCCGCCCTCGCCTTCCTCGCCCTCAGGCTGCGCGATCAGCGCGCCGCCGGCGCCTCGCGCATCCAGGAGCCGGCGTCGAAGCGGTGAACCTCGGCGAGCAGCGTGGCGAGCGCCGAGGCCGCCTGCTCGACGATGCGACCGCCCAGCGCAGCGTCGCCGAGCCGCGCGTCTCCGATCGCGCCCATGGCCCCGAGATCCTGGGTCTCCCACCCGAAGCCGATCTCGCCATGCGGCGCGAGCTGCGCATGCGCGGCCTGCCGGGCGATCCAGGCGGAGGAGAAGTCCCGTGCCTCCGCCTCGCGCACCAGGCCGGGGTGCAGGTGCCGCATCATCGCCGTCTCGACCGCGCCGGCATGGATGCCCCAGCGGCGCTCGGTCTCGGGCAGCGCCGCCTCGGCGGGGTCGGGGCGATGCAGGCGGAACCAGCTCGCGGCGACGGCGAACATGCCATGCGCCGCGCGCAGCCGCGTGCAGAGCACGTCGACGAGTTGCGGCTGGCCGCCATGGCTGTTGAACACGACGAGCTTGCGCAGCCCTGCGCGCGCCACCGAGGCGCCGATGTCCTCCCACAGCGCGAGCGCCGTCTCCGCGCGCAGCGCCAGCGTGCCGGGGAAGCGCGCATGCTCGGGCGAATGCCCCACGGCCTGCAGCGGCAGCGCGAGCAGCGGCATCCCCGCGGGCGCGATCTCGAGCGCGCGCGCGAGGATCGCCTCGGCGAGCGCGGCATCGACGCGCAGCGGCAGGTGCGGCCCGTGCTGCTCGATCGCGGCCACGGGCAGGATGGCGACCGCGTCGCGCGGCAGGCGCGCGAAGTCGGTCCAGGCGAGCTCGTCCCAGCGCCTCGGCAAAGCAGCCATCGAACCCTCCTCGGTCTGCGCAAGGCGGGATGCTAGCGGAAGCCGCGGCCGCGATGCGATGATCGCGCGGGCGGGACGATGCAGCGACGGGAGCGGACATGAAGGGCGGTTTCCTCGACCGGCGGCGGGCCGAGGCGCTGATGCGCGCTGCCGGCATCGACGCGCTCGTCGTGCTCCAGCCGGAGAACTTCACCTACGCCACCGGCGCCACGCCGGGCGTCGCGGCGCTCTGGCGTCGCGCCGGCGCGGCGCTCGCGCTGGTCCCGCAGGCCGCGGACGCGCCGGCGGCCGCGGTGGTCAGCGACCTCTTCGCCCCGGCCTTCCGCGCCGCCTCCGACATCGCCGACCTGCGCAGCCATGCGATCTGGGTGGAGACCGCGGACCTGCGCGGCGTCCTGCCCAGCAACCGCCCCACCGGCGAACTGGTCGCCGAGACACAGGCCGGGCGCCCGCGCGGATACCAGCGCCCGCCCACCTTCGAGCCGCGCGAGGCCTTCGGCCTGCTGCGCGACCTGCTGGCCGAGCGTGGCCTGCTCGGCGCGCGGCTCGGCGTCGAGTTCGACTTCCTGCCGGTCAACGACCTGCGGCTGCTCGAGGAGGTCCTGCCGGAGGCGAGGCTGGTCGACAGCTCGCGCGTGTTCGAGCGGCTGCGCATGGTCAAGGCGCCGGGCGAGGTCGCGCTGCTGCGCACCGGCGCGCAGCTCGCCGAGGAAGGCATCCGCGCGGTGATGCGCGAGCTGCGCGCGGGCCAGTCGCGCCCGCAGCTCTCGGAGACCTGGCATGCCACCGTGGTCGCCGAGGCGCGGCGCCGCGGCGTCGCCAACATGACCGGCAAGTGGGACTACATCTCCATCGGCCCCGATCCCTGGGGACCCGGCGGCAAGGTCGAGCCGGGAACGGTGATCAAGATCGACGTGGGCTGCGTGCTCTCCGGCTACAGCTCCGATTCCGCGCGCACCTTCGTCTTCGGCCGCGCCGACGCCCATGCCCGCGCCATCCATGCCGCGCTGCGCGCCGCGTTCGACGCAGGACGCGCGGCCTTCCGGCCGGGCGCGACGCTCGGCGAGGTCCACGCGGCCTGCATCGGCGCGATGCGCGCGGCGGGCTTCCCGAGCTTCGCGCGCGGGCATTTCGGCCATGGCATCGGCCAGAACGTGTGGAGCGAGGAATGGCCATACACGGGGCCTGGCGTCGACGCGGTGCTCGAGCCGGGCATGGTCATGGCCTTCGAGACGCCGTTCTACGTCGATGGCGTCGGCGGCTTCATCATCGAGGACCAGCTCCTCGTCACCGAGGCTGGCCACGAGACGATGAACACCCTGCCCTACGACCTGCTGGAGATCGGCGGCTGAGCGCCGTGGCCGCGCTCAGAACGTCGCGAGCAGCCCGCCATCCACGGTGACGACCGAGCCGGTGCAATAGGCCGCCGCGGTGGAGGAGAGGAAGACCGCCGCCGCGCCGAGCTCCGCGAGCTCGCCCCAGCGCCCGGCCGGCGTGCGCCTGCACACGGCCTCGTGGAATTTCGGATCGGCGCGGATGCCAGCATTCGCCTCGGTGGGGAAGTAGCCCGGCGCGATCGCGTTGACGGTGATGCCCTCGGGCGCGAGCTCGACGGCGAGCGAGCGCATCAGGCCGTGCAGCCCGTGCTTGGCCGCGGTGTAGGGCGCGAGGGTCGGCCGCGCGATCGTGGCGTTGATCGACGAGATCATGATGATCCGGCCGAAGCGCTGGCGGAGCATCATGCGCGCGGCCTCGCGCGACATGCGGAAGCACGAGGTCAGGTCCGTGTCGATCACCGTCTGCCAGTCGGCGTCGGTCTGCTCGAGCAGCGGCTTGCGGATCGTCATCCCCGCGTTGTTGACCAGGATGTCGAGCCGGCCATGCTCGCGGCCGATCGCCTCGAAGCAGGCGAGCGTCGCCGCCGCGTCGTTGACGTCGAAGGCGATGCCCGAGGCCTTCGCCCCGGCCGCGCGCAGCCGCTCGGCCTGCGCCGCGACGGCCTCGGCGTTGCGCGCGGTGACCACGACATGGGCGCCCGAAGCGGCCAGCGCCTCGGCGATGCCGCCGCCGATGCCGCGCGTGCCGCCGGTCACCAGCGCCACGCGTCCGGAAAGGTCGAAGGAAGGTGGCTTCAGCATGGCGATGCTCCTCGGGGGTGCCGGCTCAGTCGAGCGGGAAGAGTGGCCGCGTGACGCGGTGGAGCCTGAGCCTGCGCATGTTGCCGCAGGTCGGCCCCGGCGTGTCGGCGACGAGGATGCGCGCGGCGTGCGGGCCGAAGGCGACGCGGAAATGCGCGGGCGACTTCACGAAGACGAGCGCGGCGTGGCGCAGCTCAAGGCCGAAGGCGGCGAAGAGCCCGGTGTCCCACTCGAAGGCCGGGTTGCTGCGCACCGCCACGCGGATGTCGCCGATCGCGAGAACGGCCACGAGGCCGAGTTGCACGACGCTGCCCTCGGCGCCGGCGTCGTGCATCGTGAAGACCCCGTCGCAGAGGCTGCGCACCACGGCCTCGACCTCGACCGGCTGCCCATCCGCCGGCGAGGCGTGGTGCCCGAGCCGCAGGCGGATGCGCGCGCCGGGCCCGGCCGCGAGCGCCTTCGCGGCGGCCGCGCCGTCGCACAGCGTCAGGTAGGTGAGCCTGCCGGCGCGATCGGCACCGAGGCGCAGCAGCGCGGAAAGCACGGCCGCGCTGTCCGCCGCGGCGCCGCCGCTCGGGCTGTCGCCGATGTCGCTGACGACGGTGGTGCCGGTGCCGGCGAGGCCCGTTCGGATCGCGTCGTCCAGCGGCACGAGCTCCGGCTCGAAGCCGTGGCGCGCCTCCCAGGCCCGCGCGGCGAGTTCGTCGGCGACGCGCTGCGCCGAGGCCTGGTCGCCATCGGCGCAGACCAGCGCCGCGAAGCCGAGGTCCGGCACGTCGAGCCAGGGCTGGACCGGGAAGAGCGAGGCGTGGAGGCACTCGCCCGCCGCCTCGCGGCGCCGCGCCTCGCGCACGATCGACGCCAGCGGCTCGGCGCCCGTCGTCGCGCGCACGGCGCTGACGATCATGTGGCGCTTGGCGAGCGCCATGACCGGGCGCTTGCGCCCGGCGATCGCGTCGAGCAGCAGCCGCGCGACGCGCTCGCCCGTCTCCCACATGTCGATATGCGGGTACTCGCGGTAGCCGACATAGAAGACGCCGGGCTGCAGCATCGCCGACGTGATGTGGCCATGCAGGTCGAGCGACACGCCGATCGGCACGCCGGGCCCCACCACCTCGCGCACGCGACGCACGATCTCCGCCTCGGCGTCGGGCTCGTCCTCGACGACCATCGCGCCATGCAGCGCCAGCGCCACGCCGTCGAGCTTCCCCGCCGCGCGCAGCCGCGCGAGCATCTCGCCGAGCAGCACCTCGAAGTCGGCGCGCGCCACGATGCCGCTGGCGCCGGCATGCGCGGCGATGGTCGGCACGACCTCCGCGCCCGCCTCGCGGAAGACCGACAGGAAGGCCGGGACCTCGACGCGCGCCGCGCCGTAGCGCGAGAGCATCTCCTCGCCGCGATGGAGGTAGAACGCCTCGAAGGTGCGCAGGGTCGTGGCGAAGGGGACGAAGGTGTTCGTCTCCTGCATCAGCGACCCGATGGCGATGCGCGTCATGCGACCGGCACCTCGCGCGCGGCGCGGCGCACCGCCTCCAGCGTCTCGTCGACGATCGCGTCGTCATGCGCCGCCGACATGAACCACGCGCCGCGCTCGAGCGCGCGCACGCCATTGGCGAGGAGCGCGGCGCAGAACCTGATGTACTTGGCGCGGTTCATCCTCGCGAGGTCGCGCCAGTTGCGCGCCGGCGCGTCGAGGTCGAAGGCGACGTGGAAGACCTGCGGCCATCCCGTCACCACCGCCTTGTGGCCGGCGGCGGCGAGCTCGTCGCGGATGCCGTCCATCAGCCGGCGGCCGCGCAGCTCGATCGTCGCGAAGAGCTCCGGGGTGAGCGCGTCGAGCGTCGCCAGCGTCGCCGCCATGGCCACGGGCTGGGCGTTGAACGTGCCGCCATGGACGACGCCCTTGCCGAAGAGGTCGAGCAGGTCGGCGCGCCCCGCGATCGCCGCCACGGGGAAGCCGTTGGCGATCGCCTTGGCGAAGGTCGCGATGTCCGGCGTGACGCCGAAGCGCTGCTGCGCGCCGCCCGGCGCGAGGCGGAAGCCGGTGATCACCTCGTCGAAGACCAGGATCGTGCCGTGGCGCGAGCAGGCCGCGCGCACGCCCTCGAGGTAGCCGGGCGCGGCGGCCACCGCGCCGGAGTTGCACATCGCCGCCTCCATGATGAGGCCGGCGACGTCGCCGCGCGCGAGGCGCTTCTCCACGAGGTCGAGGCGGTTCCAGGACAGGACCTCGACGTTGCGGCCCGCGTCCTCCTCCTGGCCCTTGCTGCCGCCCACCGGGCGCGGCGCGTCCTCGGGGCCGGCGAGGTCGGGCGCGGGCGCGGTCGACCACAGGACGTTGTCGAGCCAGCCATGGTAGTGGCCCTCGAACTTCACGATCTTCGTCCGCCCGGTGGCGGCGCGCGCGAGGCGGAAGGCCGCCTGCACGACCTCGGAGCCGGAGGAGGCGAAGCGCATGCGCTCCGCGCAGGGGACCATCTCGCACACGCGCCGCGCGGCCTGCGCCTCGAGGTCGGTCTGGCCGGCGTAGAGGATGCCGCGATCGAGCTGCGCCGCCGCGGCGCGCCTGACCGCCTCGGGATTGTGGCCGAGGATCATCGGCCCCATGCCGAGGTAGTAGTCGATCAGCCGGTTGCCATCGACGTCGAAGAGGCAGGCGCCCTCGCCGCGCTCGAAGACCAGCGGCGTCGGCGCCATGCCGAGGCGGAAATTGCTGCTCACGCCGCCGGCCAGCCAGCGCGAATTCTCGGCGATGCGCCGCGCGGATTCGTCGAAGCTGCAGCGGCGGCCGGAATTGTGCCCCCGCGGATCGGCGACCGCGCCCTTGCCATGCGAACCGGACATGCGACTTCCCCCTCGTTTCGCTTGATCCCCGTGCGAGACTAGGTCAACGGTTTCCGTAGCCGAAACCCATGTTTCGCGGCACGGAATGCAGCGCCCCCCATCCTCCCCACCGACCCGCGCCATCCAGCTCCCGCGCCCCGCGCCGGGCGCGCCCGCGGATCCCTACCTCGTCGCGCCGGTGGCCAAGGCGCTCGCCGTCCTCGCCTTCGTCGAGGACGCCGGGCAGGAGGTCGGGCTCAGCGACGTCGCGCGCGCGCTCGGCCTGCCGAAGACCTCTGCCTTCCGCTACCTGTACACCCTCGCCGCCGCGGGCTTCGTCGGCTACGGCACGGGCCGCGACCGCTATCGCCCCGGCCCGCGCCTGCATCGCGGGCGCGAGGGCGAGACCGACGTCCAGCGCCTGCGCGAGCTCGCCATCCCCGCCATGTCCGGGCTGCGCAAGCGCTTCAACGAGACGATCAACCTCGGCGTCCCGGACCGCGACCGCGTCGTCTACGTCGAGATGATCGAGAGCAGCCGCGCGCTGCGCATGCAGGCGCGCATCGGCGAGCGCCATCCCCTCAACTCAACCTCGCTCGGCAAGGCCATCCTCGCCTTCATGCCCGAGGAGGAGCGCGCGCCGCTGCTCGCCTCGCCGCTCAAGGCGATGACGGGGCGCACGACGACCGACGTGGCGCAGCTGCGCCGCCAGCTGCGGGAGATCGCGCGCAAGGGCTACGCGGTCGAGGTCGGCGAGAACGAGGAAGGGCTGATGTGCATCGGCGTCCCCATCCTCGAGCGCGGCGGCAGGCCCGTGGCCGCGCTCAGCCTCTCTGCGCCCGAGGCGCGGGTCACGCGCCCGCTGCGCGTCGAGGTGATCGCCGCGCTGCGCGCCGCCGCCGCCACGGTGTCTCGCCGGCTCGGCCATCGCGCCGCCGCCGCGGGAAGCTGAAGCGCCGCGTCACTGCGCGCGCGGCGCGAAGGCCTCTGGAAGCTGGGCGCCCTGGTCCGCGTCGCCCGTCGCGCGCCAATGCTCCACCTGCCATCTTCCGTCGCGGCTGCGCAGGTAGGCCTGGAACTCCTCGAAGGGCTCGCGCGCGCAGGCGGACTCGCCGCCCTCGCAGTCGCGCAGCCCGAACTCGACCAGCGTCACGCCGGGCCGGAACCATGGCATGGCGCGATGGTCCTCGCCGACCTGGGTGGCGCGGATGACGCTCTCGCGGTCGATCCGGTACTGCAGGCGACGCGGGCGCGGCGCGGGATCGGGCGGCTCGGCGCCCGCGCGCGCGCAGAGCTCGCGCTCGGCCCGCGCGATGCAGGCCACCAGCATGTCGATCGCGCAGGCCGCGCCCGATCCTGTCGCGGCGCAGGGCGCGGGCGCGATGCCGGGCCCGGCAAGACGCGGCTCGCCCGCCCCCGCCTGCGCCGACGCGCCAAGCAGGAGGAGGCAGAGCCCGAGGCTAGCGCCGCTGCTGCGCATGCCGACGCGAGAGTTCCTCGAGGGCGTGGCGCGCCTCGGCGAAGACGCCGTCCCAGGCGCCGGGCGCCTTCTGCCGGAACAGCCGCATCGACGGGTACCAGGGCGTGTCGCTGCGCCCGTCGAGATAGAGCCAGTAGGGCATGAAGGGCAGCAGGTTCCAGACCGGCCTGCCCAGCGAGCCGGCGAGGTGCGCGACCGAGGAATCCGTCATCAGCACGAGGTCGAGCTGCTCGACCGCCGCGGCCGTGTCGGCGAAGTCGTCGAGGTGGCGGCCGAGGTCGACGATGTAGTTGCGCGCGCCGGATTGCGCGAGCTCCTCCGCGCGCGGGCCCTTCTGCAGGCTGAAGAGCTGCACGCCCGGCACCTCGGCGAAGGGCAGGAAGCGCTCGAGCGGCGTCGCGCGCTGGGCGTTGCCCTTGAAGGTGACGCTGCCCGACCAGATGATCCCGACCTTGAGCCGGTTGCCGGCGGTGGCGACAAGCGGCGCGAGGCGCGCGCGCGCCTCCGGCGGCACGTGCAGCTTCGCGGGCGGCGGCAGGTCGGCGAAGGACTTCATCGCCATGCCCGGCAGGCTCATGAACGGCACGTGCGCGGCATGCGACGGCGCCGCCGCGCCGATCGCCACCAGCTCGTCGACGCCGGCGAGCCCGGAGAAGAGGCGCAAGAGCTCCGGCTTGCAGCCCAGCGCCACGCGCCGCACGCGCGCGCGCAGCGCCGGCAGGAAGCGGACCGACAGGATCGCGTCGCCGAAGCCCTGCTCGGGCCAGGCCAGCACCGTGCCCGCGAGCGGCGCGCCATCCCACCTGGGCGTCGGGTAGTTGGGCATGGGGGGCCGGTCGGGCAGGCGCCAGCGCCATTCGAAGGCCGTCCAGCCCTCCTCGAAGCGACCGAGGCGCAGCAGCACCTGCGAGCGGTCGAACTGCGCGCTCGCGTTGTCCGGCTGGATCCGGATCGCCTGCTCGAAGGCGGCCAGCGCGTCGACCAGCATGCCGCCGTCGTGCAGCGCGACGCCGAGATTCGTCCATGCCGTGCTGGTGGGCTGGCGCGCGACCACGCGGCGATGCAGCGAGACCGCCTCGGGGTAGCGCTGCAGGTCCTTGAGGGCGTTGGCAAGGTTGGCGATCGCGGAGAGGTCGCTCGGCGCGATGTCGAGCGCGCGCTGGTAGCAGCCGGTCGCCGCGGCCGGATGGCCGGAGGCGCGCAGCGCGACGCCGAGCGCGTTCCACGCCTCGTTGCTGCGCGGTGCCTCGGCGACGGCCTTCTCGGCGAGCGCGACGGCCTCGTCGTGGCGCCTCGCGGCGATCGCCGCCTGGACCTCCTTGAGGCGTAGCGCGAGCCCGCTCGCGGGCTCCTGCCGCCGCGGCGGCTGGGGCGTCGTCGTCGGCGCGGCGGTGCTCATCGGCCGCGCAGTATCGAGCCGAGCACGCCGCGCAGGATCGTGCCGCCCGCGCTGCGCCCGTACTTGCCGAACATGGCGCCGCCGAGCTCGCGGCCGATCTGGCCGGCCACGTTGCGCGCGAGGGACTTGGCGATCGTCGCGCCGACGCTCTCCGGCTGGCGCCCGCGCCCGCGGCCCTGGGGCGGCGTACCCTGCTGGCCGCCGCCGAAGATGCCGCCGAGCGAGTCGAGGATGCCGCCGCCGCCCGTCGCGGGCGCGGCGGGCTGGCGCGCGGCGGCGAGCTGCTCGGCCGCGGATTCGCGCTCCTCGCGCTCGTCGTAGCGTCCGAGATAGGGGCTGGCCTGGATCGCGGCGCGGCGCTCCTCGGGCGCGATCGCGCCGAGGAAGCTGCGCGGCGGGCAGACCAGCGCGCGCTCGACGATCTCGGGCGTGCCCTTCGCGTCGAGGAAGGAGACGAGCGCCTCGCCGACGGCGAGCTCGGTGATCGCCTTCGCGGTGTCGAGGGCCGGGTTCTGGCGGAAGGTCTCGGCGGCCGCGCGCACGGCCTTCTGGTCGCGCGGCGTGAAGGCGCGCAGCGC